>JAEEII010000266.1 GCA_016281295.1 Bacteroidales bacterium | reverse complement strand
TGCCTTCGCCTCCTTCACCGCCGGTTCGTTCTGGCCGTTGCTGTATCAATTTTGTTTCCTGATACTCACCGCGTTAGTGATTTCCTTCGGTGTGCAGAAGGGCATTGAGAAGATCTCCAAGATTCTGATGCCGGTGCTCTTCTTCTTGCTGTTGCTGATGGTTGTCCGTTCATTGACGTTGCCAGGCGCGAAAGAGGGACTGCAGTTCCTCTTCAAGCCCGATTTCAGCAAGCTGACCGGCGCGGGCGTGTTAGGCGCGTTGGGACAATCGTTCTTCTCGCTTAGTCTCGGTATGGGCGCGATGGTGACCTACGGTTCCTACATCCGCAAAGAAGATTCCCTGTTCAAGACAAGCCTGTGGATTTCCGTGTGCGACCTCTTGGTGGCGATATTGGCGGGAGTGGTGATTTTCCCGGCGGTCTTCTCCTTCGGCATGGACCCCGCCGCCGGCCCGCAACTCGTCTATGTGGTGCTGCCCAACGTTTTCAACAGTATGCCGATGGGGGCCTTGTTCGCCGCCATCTTCTTCGTGCTGTTAGGCATTGCCGCGCTCACCTCCACCATTTCCCTGCAGGAAATCATCGTGGCCTTCTCCGTGGAAGAACTCCACTGGAGCCGCCGCAAAAGCTCGATCATCAGCATGATCAGCATCTTCGTCATCGGCATATTCTGCACCCTGTCGTTCGGCCCCATCAAGCACTGGACCCTTTTCGACCGCACCATCTTCGACCTCTTCGACCTCGTCACCGCCTCCTACCTGATGCCTATCGGTGCGCTGGCGACGACCATCTTCCTCGGCTGGTTCTACCCGAAAGTCGAAGTCAAAGACGAAATCACCAACGGCGGCGCGCTGAAAGGGAAACTTTTCGAGCTTTACTACTTCATCCTGCGCTTCGTTGCCCCAATCGCCCTGATAGTGATTCTGGTGTCGGGAATAATTGGATAATGTAGTGCGTGTTCGATACGCCTCTAATACAGGGCGTATTCGATACGCCCCTACCATTAAATCATCATTCCGAACAGATGTCTTGCATCACCAATCCGGCGAGAGTGAAGCCGAAGATGGCGGTGATGTGGGAGGTGGTGCCGTTGATTTGTGCCTTGGAGGAGCACCATTCGTGGTTGATGAGGTCGGGGTTGCCTGCCGCGATGATGGCTTTCGGGCAGAGGCAGGCGTTGGTTCCACAGGTCGTCACGGTGCCTTTGTTGGGCAGCACTTCGGGAGAATAGACGCATTGGAACTTTTTGTGCGGGTACTCGCCAATCCGTTTGAACCGTTTGCGCAGGGCGCGCGCCAGCGGGCATCCCTGCACTTTCCAGAACTCAGTCACCGACACTTTCGTGGGGTCCATCTTGAGGGCGGCGCCCATGGCGGAGTAGAACTTTCCCGGGCATTCGGTGGCGTGCAGGATCAGCCGTGCCTTGTGCTCCAAGCTGTCGATGGCGTCGATGATGTAGTCGTAGGTTTCCAGATGGAATTGCGCGGCGTTCTCGGCGGAGTAGATTTCCTGGACGGCGTTGATTTCCGCCTGCGGGTTGATGTCGAGCAGCCGTTCCTTGAGGACTTCTACCTTGACCTGTCCCACCGTCTTGGTGGTGGCCTGGAGTTGTCGGTTGACGTTGGTGACGCACACGCGGTCGCTATCGACGATGGTGAGGTGGCGGATGCCGTTGCGCACCAAGCTCTCGGCGCACCAGCTCCCGACGCCGCCCACGCCGAAGACGATGACCCGCTGCTTGGCGATGCGCTCCATCGCCGCCTCCCCGACGAGCAGGGTCATGCGGTTGAATATGGCGTTTTCTATGCCCATGCGATTACGCGGACTCCTCTGTTTGCCGAACAGTGGCCGCAGCGCCCGCCATGCGGAGTCCGTTGAACATGACCGGTCTGCAATCGCCGCGCAAAAATAACATAATTTTCGATAATCGCGATGATGGCGTGAATGGGTTGTGGCGGGCACGTTCCGTTGCCCCCTTTGAACCCCGTCAGGGGTTCAATGTCTGTAGCCAGGTGCGGTCCCCCACGATGTTCCGCAGAACCCCGTCAGGGGTTCCCTGTCCGTATGGGTTCCATCGATATTTTAAAATGCAACAAAACAAAAAAAACGCAGCATATCGCAGATAAAATTTACAATTAATTGTAAATAAATATTTGATTATCAACATGTTATGAAATTTTGTATTTTTGCAGCAAATTAAAAAAAATAAAAAATTATGGCAAATACGTATTCTCAGATTTACCACCATTACATTTTCGCTGTACAACACAGACAGTGTCTTATCCAACCCGATTGGAAGGAAGAATTGTACAAATACATGACGGGGTGCATCACCAATCACGGATGCAAGCTGTTGAGCATTGGAGGAGTGGCAGATCATATCCATATTTTGACTGGTATGAACCCAGATGTTTCTTGTGCCTCGTTGATGGCTGATGTGAAACGTAGCTCCACTTTGTGGATTAACAAGAAATTCTATCGTCCAGGTTGGTTTTCCTGGCAGAATGGGTACGGGGTTTTCAGCTACGCCAGATCCGCCATCCCGAATGTGGCGAGCTATATCGAGAATCAGGTTCAACATCACAAAAAGAAGACATTCCAGGAAGAATATGTCAAAATTCTAAATGATTTTGGCGTTGATTATGACGAACAATACATTTTCCATCCCGTGTTGTAACAATCGGTCCTTCCTTACGGATTCGATTCGGCATATACAAATGCCCCGAATGGGGATGTGACGAACGATTGTTGGGATTCGTTTCCACGGGCATGCACCCCCCACCGGGGTTGTGGCGGACGCGATGTGCAACCCGTTGCTACAGACATGGAACCCCTGACGGGGTTGTGCGGGCGCGCCGACACGGATCCCGCTACAGATATGGATCCCCTACGGGGATGATGGCGTGTTCTTTTGTAGGAACCGTTTCCTCGGATAATGTTTTCCTTACGGGGATGATGGCATGCACGTTCCGTCATCCCCATGAACCCCGTTAGGGGTTCAATATCTGTAGCCCGGTGCGGTCCCCCACGATGTTCCGCAGAACCCCGTCAGGGGTTCCATCACCATTTCCCCACCACAACCGCCACCCCCGCCACGAAGAACGGCAGCAGGAAGAAGATGACGGCGTAGCCGAGGGCGTTGCCCACGCGGTTGTCAAAGAGTTGCACCCGCGATTTGGTCCAGAAGAATTTCGGGGGAACGTCCAACGCCCAATTCGTGAACCCCAGGATGACCCCCGCGAGCGCGAGCCCACCCGCGAGGACATATACGTACGTCCCGATGCCGATGTGACCGATTTCCGATATTTCATCAAACGTGTAACCCCTAATGGGGTTATGATGCGGGCGCGCCGACACGGATCCCGCTACAGATATGGATTCCCTACGGGGATGGCGGCGTGTTCTTTTGTAGGAACCGTTTACTCGGATAATGTTTTCCTTACGGGGATGATGGCATGCACGTTCCGTCATCCCCATGAACCCCGTTAGGGGTTCAATGTCTGTAGCCCGGTGCGGTTCCCCACGATGTTCCGCAGAACCCCGTAGGGGTTCCATCACCATTTCCCCACCACGAACGCCACCCCCGCCACGAAGAACGGCAGCAGGAAGAAGATGACGGCGTAACCGAAGGCGTTGCCCACGCGGTTGTCGAAGAGCTGCACCCGTGATTTGGTCCAGAAGAGTTTCGGGGGAACATCCAACGCCCAATTCGTGAACCCGAGGACGAACCCCGCGAGGGCGAGCCCGCCCGCGAGGGCATATACGTGCGTCCCGATGCCGATGTCGCCGTAGGCGATTTCCGAGAGCAGCACCAGCAGCCCGACGAGGTTGGTGATGGGCGCGATTTTTTGGATGAGCCAGAGGAGGGCGGTCATAAATTATTTCTTTAATGAAAATCCACTCTCATTACTCTAATATCATATTTTTTGTAATCTCCTTTAGATTAATACCCTCGCAAATGATTTTTCCTTCCCGGATTTCATCCAAATATTCCTCGTTCTCATAAAGATAATGGGTGACTCCCTGCTCTTTAAGTTTTTCCGCTATCTCGAAATTGATGTCATCATTGTGAAGGATTTCATCAATCTCTTCACTCGTATAACCCCCGCCTAAGGATTCCAACAAATCTTCCTGCTCCTCCGTTAAGTAACTGACACTTTCTATCAGAATACTGCGAGTCCAATTCTCCTTTCCGAGAGTTTCTAAAATGCACTGCACAACTTCTTTGTTGTTTATATTACTGAGTAACATCCAGATGCCTTTTTCCTGATATTTCGATAATTTTTCCATTTTTGATTGTGTTTTTACTTGAACTACATTTATATAACGAAGAAGTTAATATATGTAGAAAAAACTGATTTAGGAATGGTATGAGAGGATAAGATTATCACAATCTTCAAAAGCATATTCATCTAACCGCGTTAGTTTTTTTGGTAAAACCAAAGATGTCAAGCCGGTACAATCCCAAAACGCAAAACGTCCGATTTTGGTTACGGAATTTGGAATGATTACGTAAGAAAGATTTTTGCAACTCATAAACGCATTGTCCTCTATTTCGGTGACAGAATCAGGTATTTTCACAGATGTCAAGCTTTTACAATTAGCAAATGCAAATTTGGGGATTTTGGTCACCGAACTTGGGATAACCACAGAAATCAATCTTGTGTTAAAGAAAGCAAAATCACCTAATTCAGTCACAGTATCGGGAATGATAATAGAGGTCAAATCAGTACAACAGCTAAAAGCACTTCTACCAATTTTAGTTACTGAATTTGGAATTTTCAATGATTTTAGCCCTTCACATCCAGAGAAAGCATTAATATCTATAATGGACACCGTGTTAGGAATCAAGGTGTTTTGGCAACCACTGAACAAGATGTTCGTTGCTGTTTCTATAATCGCATTGCAATTATCCCGAGAATCGTAATATTTATTGTGTTCATTCACTTTGATTGAAGTCAATCCTGAGCAGCTAAAAAACGCATCAATTCCCATTTTTGTAATGAATTCCGGTATAACTAACGATTTCAAACCAGCACATCCGGCAAAGGCAAACATTCCAATTATGGGTACCGATTCGAGGAACACGGTATTTACACATCCCCTTAACAGTGTATTCGTTGCTGTTTCTATAATTGCATTGCAGTTGTCCCGAGAATCATAGATATTATTGTGTTCACTTACTTGGATTGAGGTTAAACCCGAACACATATCAAAAGCATTATTATCAATTTCTGTAACGGATGCAGGAATAACCAAAGAGGTCAATCCCGCACAACCATTGAAAGCAAACTCTCCGATTCTGACTACTGAATTAGGGATATTTACAGAAGACAAATTTTCACAACCATCGAATGCAAAATCACCTATTTCAATTACGGAATCGGGTATGGTCACTGAAATCAAACTCTTACAATTAGAAAAAGCACCTGTAGGGATTTTTGTTACAGAATTTGGAATCACGACAGTGGTCAATTTCTTGCTATTCAAAAAAGCATATTCTTCAAATTTCCCCAAGCCTTCGGGGATAATACCCACACCATCAATAATTTTGTACTTTGCCATTGATATCGGTTGTTGTGTTTTTAAAGATAAAGCTATTACTCAAATACCCCGTACACTTCTTTGAGCCCAAACGCCTTGAACAGTTCTGTCAGTTGCTTTTTGCCGGATTCGGTTTGTCTTGTCAAGAATCCCATCTTTCTTTGCTTCTTTTACAATTCTCTTCATAGCTTTTTCAAGTGCTCGATTCACTACTTCCTCATTTTTTTAATATTCACCTACTCTTTTCGGGGTTTTCGGCTTGCTCCCTTTATTGTTAACGTTCTTTACTTTAATCGTTTTTAAGCATACTGCCCGGAGGGGTTCCACATCGGAAAAGCACAATGTTTTCATGCCACAAGATGTCACAATTTCCTCACCAGCGTCATCGCCCCTACCACGAAGAACGGCAGCAGGAAGAAGATGACGGCGTAACCGAAGGCGTTGCCCACGCGGTTGTCAAAGAGTTGCACCCGCGATTTGGTCCAGAAGAATTTCGGGGGAACGTCCAACGCCCAATTTGTGAACCCGAGTACGAACCCCGCGAGCGCGAGCCCGCCCGCGAGGAGATATACATGCGTCCCGATGCCGATGTCGTTGTAGACGAGTTCCGAGAGCAGCACCAGCAGCCCGACGAGGTTGGTGATGGGCGCGATTTTTTGGATGAGCCAGAGGAGGGCGGTCATAATAATTGGGAATTTACCATCATTTTGCAGTTTTCAACAGTTGTATCACCGTTTTGACCCCGTCAATCGTCACTTTGTTTCCATCGACGGCGGCCAAAATAAAAACGTAGTCATCGTTTCTTTCTGCAAAGTCTTCGCAACGGGTGATTTCCACCACCTCATAACCCCAACCCATGTCCTTCACCGCTATTTCCGCAACGGATCCGACCAACGACAACGACAGCGGGACACCCCCATCTTTGTCGAAGAGCGTGACGGCCCAAGTTGTGAACCGACTGTCTTCATCGATGCAAAATATCCCGCCGTGCTTTTTCAACAACTCCAGGAGCTGGACATTCAACTTGCCACACGTCCCAGTGTTTTCGAGGATTGTACTCATAAAGTATCACAATTGTTTTACCGTCCAACCGTTGGCGTTTGTGATTTTAAAGGGCCTGCCGAAGCCGCTTCTCCATTTACAACCAGTCTGCTTCAAGAAATCATCAGCGGAAATACCGTTTGATTCGTTCGATTCAACCACAAAGCTCCATTCTTCACTGGAACTTCTGACGGTGCTCCCATCGGGTTTTTCTATC
>JAEEII010000265.1 GCA_016281295.1 Bacteroidales bacterium | reverse complement strand
GCATAGCGTATGTGAATTCCATTACGCCTTTTGCCTTACTGTATCTGAAATCCGATATTTACTGTTTCCTCTTGTATCATCTGATTCGTTACCGGAGGAAGGTGGTGCGCCAGAATCTTCTTCTATCGTTTCCCGAAAAGTCGCTCTCGGCAATCAAGACAATTGAAAAAGGCTTTTACCGGAATTTCTGTGATTTGTTTCTGGAGGGCTGCAAGCTGATACGGATGAATCCGGCGGCGTTACAAAAACGGGTGGTTTTCACGAATCCTGAGATGATACGCGGCTTGTATGAGAAGGGCAGAAATGTGTTCTGTGCGATGTCACATTCCGGGAACTGGGAGTGGTATGCCAGAATGATGAGCACCGTTTCTGGCCATAGGGATGTGGCCATCTATAAAAGATTGTCGAACCCTTATTTCGATGCGTTTATCCGGAATCTTCGCAGGAAGTTCAATGAGGATCGCATGGAGATGATGGAGACTGCCGATGTGAAGAAGGAATTGGAACAGAGAAAAAACGGAAAGTACTTGGTGCTAATACTTGGTGACCAGTCGCCGCGTGGGGTGGAGTCGGACTATTGGACAGATTTTCTGCACCGTGACACCTGTTGGTATTATGGTTTGGAAAAAATGGCCAAACGGCTTGATTATTCGGTGGTTTACATTGAGATGAATCGCGTGAAACGGGGTTATTATGAGGTCACATTCCAGATGATTTGTGAGGATCCCCTTCAGACGGAAAACGGTTTTATCATGGAACAATATGTTCGACACACGGAGCGTTTCATACAAAATCATCCTGATAACTGGCTGTGGTCACACCGCCGCTGGAAACATAGCAGAAATAACCAAGAACAATGAAAAAGGTCGCTGTCGTCATATTGAACTATAATGGCAGGAAATTTCTGGAGCGCTTTCTGCCCAACGTCATTGAGAACACCGATGGCGCGATGGCTGAGATTGTGGTTGCGGATAATGCTTCTACCGATGATTCAGTGGCGTTTATGAGGGAAAGGTTCCCGGATATCCGACTGATTATCAATGATTTTAATGGAGGATTTGCGACAGGCTACAACATTTCATTGCGTCAGATTGAGGCTGAATACTATGTGCTTTTGAACTCTGATATTGAGGTGACTCCCCACTGGATTGAGCCGGTCATCGAGTTGATGGACGCTCACCCTGACATCGCCGCATGCCAGCCTAAGATCCTTTCATATTTTGAGCGGGAAAAATTCGAGTATGCTGGTGCGGCGGGAGGTTTTATTGACCGTTATGGGTATCCATTCTGCAGGGGGCGTCTCTTCCAGCAACTGGAGACCGACCATGGGCAATATGACGATGTGGCTGAGGTCTTTTGGGCCACAGGAGCCTGTATGTTTGTCCGCTCGGAATTATATCTCCGCGAAGGAGGTCTGGATGATTCGTTCTTTGCCCACATGGAAGAGATTGATTTTTGCTGGAGGATGAAAAACCTGGGATTCAGGATCTTTTGCTGCCCAAGCTCGGTGGTGTATCATATTGGCGGAGGCACGTTGCCTAAGAGCTCGGCTCGTAAAACGTTTTTGAATTTCAGAAATAACCTCTCCTTATTATATAAGAACTTGCCGAAGGGAGAAGTCTTCTGGATTTTGGTCTATCGTGTGTTCTTGGATTGGGTGGCTGCGTTCAAGTTCCTCTTTGGCGGATCATTCGCTGATTTCTGGGCTGTGATCAGGGCGCATTTTGCTTTTTATGGCCGACTGGGTTCCTTGAGGAAGGTGAGGAAGCAGTTACCCCATGCCCGTGTGAGCCAGATGTATCAAAAGAATATCGTTTTCGAGAATTTCCTGAAAGGGAAGAAGTGTTATACCGACTTAGATGCCAATCAGTTCTCGCACTGCTAGGGCATAACCATCCATTCCCTGGCCTATGATACACTTCATGCAGGCTTCAGCGGTATATGAGTGATGTCGATAGGGCTCGCGTTGTGTGATGTCGGAGATGTGAACCTCCACCACGGGGATTTGGATGGAACGGATGCAGTCGGCAATGGCAATGGAGGTGTGCGCATACGCCCCGGGGTTCATCACCACCCCCGCATATTGTCCGTCGGCCTCTTGCAGCTTGTCAATAAGACAGCCCTCATGGTTGGATTGGTAATAATCGAGTTCGGCTTCGGGGAAAGATTCCTTTAGCGTGACCAAGTATTCTTCAAAAGAGACAGTGCCATATAAATGTGGCTCCCGTTTGCCCAGAAGGTTGAGATTGGGACCGTTAATTATTAATATTTTTTTCATGTTGCAAAATTAAAAACTTTTTGTCTTATATTTGTAGGCAAAATATCGTCTTATGAAAAGAATTACCATCGGCAACACGGGACTAACGGTCAATAAGAATGGATTCGGGGCTCTTCCCATCCAAAGGGTAAGCATGAAGGAGGCTGTGTATTTGTTGCGCAAGGCCTACGATAATGGCATCGATTTCTATGACACTGCCCGGTTTTATACAGACAGTGAGGAAAAAATCGGCGAGGCTTTTTCCAAGTGCCGTTCTAAAGTGGTGATTGCTTCGAAAACTGCCGCTACCACGGTGGAGGAGTTCTGGAAGGATCTTCATGTCACTTTGAGAAACCTTCAGACTGATTATCTTGACATTTATCAGTTCCATAACCCTGCGTATTGCCCTAAGCCGGGCGATCAGGCAGGCTTGTATGACGCTATGAAAGTGGCTCAACGTCAAGGGAAGGTGCGGTTCATCGGAATCAGCAACCACCGACAGTCCGTTGCCAAGGAAGCGATTGAGAGACGTATTTATGACACCCTTCAATATCCTTTCTCATACCTTTCATCAGATAAAGACCTGGCTATTGTGGAGGCGGCTCATCGAGAAGGGATGGGATTCATCTGCATGAAATCCCTCGCCGGAGGCCTGATCACGGACTCTGCTGCGGCATACGCCTTCCTGAACCAGTATGACTGGGTGCTTCCTATTTGGGGTATTCAGCGTGATAAGGAATTGGATGAGTTCATCTCTTACCAAAGCGAGGCCCCTGAAATGACGCCCGAGCGCTGGAAAAAGGTGGAGGAAGATCGTGCCAGCCTCGCAGGTGATTTTTGCCGTGGTTGTGGCTATTGCATGCCTTGCACGGTGGGCATACAGATCAACGACTGCAACCGCATGAGCTTGTTCTTGCGTCGCGCCCCGCTCAGCGTCTATCTTACCGAGGAATGGGCGGAGAAGATGAAACTGATAGAGAACTGTGTGCATTGCAACCTCTGCCGTGAAAAATGCCCCTACGAGTTAAATGTGCCTGAGCTTTTGAAACGCAACTATGACGATTTCCAAGAGTTTTGGAAAAACAGATCGTGATAAAAATTCATAGTTGTTGCGCTGTTGTTTCGTAAAAAGAACTATCTTTGCAACCAATATGTGGTGTCCTAAAGGACTCAATAGGGAATCGGGTGAGAATCCCGTACAGTTCCCGCTGCTGTGTTGGTTGCAGGCTTGCCACTATGCCACTGTCTGATTCCCATCGGATGGGAAGGCGGCAAGTTCAGACCTCAGTCAGAAGACCTGCCTCATGTTTTGAAAACAAAGCTTTCGGGACAAGAGCTGGCCTTTTTTACACATTAGTGTGCCCAACCCTATCCTTGAAGTTTTGAGGTGTATTTATTATTAACCTTTAAAACTTATGCGTATGCGTATCAAAAACTTTACCCTCTTATTCCTTATGGGATTTTTCGGTCTTTTTACGACCAACCTCTTTGCTCAAGAAGACTCCACAATCGACCCCTCCAACATCCGTTACTGGATTGGTGAAGGCGAGAACGAAGTGGTCTTCATCGTTAACTGGAATGAACCTGACACCGCTTTGGCCTGGGGCTATCGTTTCTCAACCGATAAGGTGTTGGTGGAAACCATCATGAATGACATTGCCGAGGCCGATCCCCGTTTCTCATACGAGGCTTCCGACGGCTGGTTGACCAACATCTTTTTCAACGATGGCGTGTTGGATCTCAAGTTACATGGCAGTTATTGGATGTATAATGTCAACGGCGGTTTTGCCAATATGTTTAATATTCAGGAGGTCGTTAATGGCGACTATGTGAAATGGGGCGATGAGTCCTGCGGTGTGATTACGGATTATGAGACCTACCTTTATATTTGGACCAAAGAGATTGCTCCCGTGTATCCGATTGCCGAAGAGGCTCGAATTGAAGCTTCTGAGATTCTTTATTGGGTCGGTGAAGGCAGCCACGAGGTGATTTTCGCGGTCAACTGGAACAATCCCGATACCTGTCTGGCTTGGGGCTACCGTTTCAGCGAGGAAACCCTTATGGTGGAAGATGTCATGAATGCCATTGCCGAAAAAGACGCTCGTTTCGCTTATACCGGTGCTGATGGATGGCTGTCTGACATCACCTTTGATGCTGGCAACCTTCATTTAGGTCTTTCTGGAATGTACTGGATGTATAATATTAATGGTGTGGGTGCTGGCCTTGGCTATACCCAGCAGCCTGTGGTCAATGGCGACTTCATCAAATGGGGTGACGAATCCTGCGGTACGGAGATAGCTCCTTGGACCTTGGTGTGGGAAACCCCTGTGACTCCTGTCACCAATCCTACTTCAGTGGCTGAGGCAATGCTGATTCGTTCCTTGTATCCCAACCCGGCTTCATTCTACACCATGCTTTCTGTTGAGAACAGCGATGATGCTATGACGGTGACGGTTTCTGATTTGCAAGGCAGGATTCTCAACAGTTTCAGCGTTAACCAGCATGCGGAATCCATCCGTATCGAGACTGCTTCTTTGAACGCTGGCATCTACTTTGTCACGGTGAGTGACACCCACGGTTGCCAGACCATGAAACTCTCTGTTCGATGAAAAAGATCCTATCCATATTTTTAGTTATCCTCCCGATTTTGTCGGTGGCGCAGTTTGCGCCGCCGGCAGGGCAGGAGGGGAGTACGGCCATCAATGCCGACTCCTCCATCTTTGTGGCTTGGGCTACAGGCTGTGTGGTGGAACGCGGCCCGATGCGAATTGACCGACCTGAAGCGGGACTTGCCTCATACGGTCTTCCCGAAGAAGCACTTGGGAAAGCAGACGACACCTTGGTCGTAAGCCTCGGAGATGGCGGGAACGCAGTGCTAACCTTTGCGTCACCTATCTGTAACCAACCCGGTCCTGATTTCGCGGTGTTTGAAAACCCGTTGAGATGGGCGATCGACACCACCTTGTATTTCCTTGAACTCGCCTTTGTGGAGGTGAGTTCCGATGGTGAGAACTATTTCCGTTTTCCGGCAATCTCGAATATCCCGACGGAGACCCAGGTGGGCTCTTTTGCTTGCAGCGACCCTAGGTTGGTTCATAATTTGGCGGGTAAATACGCCCCTCATTATGGCACACCGTTCGATTTGGATGAACTGGAAGACCATAAGCTGCTTGACAAAAACAAAATCACTCATCTGCGTGTTGTGGATGTGGTGGGTTCTATCAAACCGGAATACGCCACCTACGACTCCCAAGACCATATCATCAATGACCCCTGGCCCACGCCTTTCGAGTCTTGCGGCTTTGATTTGGATGCCGTGGGTGTGAT
>JAEEII010000264.1 GCA_016281295.1 Bacteroidales bacterium | reverse complement strand
CAACGTGCAGTATAAGAAATCGAGATCGATGACCATCAGCTTCTCCAACAACCAACTCACCGAGGTCAACGGTCGTGAGTTCGTCATCGGCGCGGGCTACCGTATCAAGAACCTGTCGTTTAACGTCTCGTCACTGACCGGTAACAAAGGCAAGAGAACCGTGAAGAACGACTTGGTGTTGAAAGTTGACATCGGCTTCAAACACGACAAGACCATACTCAGACGTATTGACGAGAACAACAACCAGGTATCATCCGGCCAGAACAAAATCAACATCTATGTCACGGGCGATTACCAGTTCAGCACCCGTTTGAGCGCCCAGGCCTTCTTCAGACGCGACATGAACAACCCGTTCATCTCGACCTCATTCCCCACCGCTACCACATTCGCGGGTATCATGATTCGATTCAACTTAGCGCAATAAGAGGATTTTTTTGAAGAAAATGTGAAAGTGAAACGTTAAAATATGTATTTTTGGCGTCGCAATTTGTAACAGTTTAATACCAAATAAAAAAAATGAACATTCCATCAAACCTGAAGTACACGAAAGACGATGAATGGATCCGCCTGGAAGGTGAGTTCGGCTTCATCGGCATCACTGATTACGCACAACATGAACTGGGTGACATCACCTTCGTTGACATCGACCCTGACCTCGTGGGTGAGACCCTCGAAGCCGAGGAAGTGTTCGGTGCCGTCGAGGCTGTGAAGACCTCCGCTGAGCTGATGATGCCCGTAGCCGGTGAAATCGTCGAAGTCAACGAGAACCTGGCTGACGAAGAGAACGCCAAGCTGGTCAACACCGATCCTTACGGTGAAGGCTGGATGCTGAAAATCAAAGTGAACGACGCCGCCGAGCTCGACAACCTCCTCGACGCCGCCGCCTACGAAGAGAAGATCAAGTGATCCGTTCGTTAGAAAGATTCACAAGAAACAGCTACCCGGGAGTCGCTTGCGCAGTGATTATCTTGCTGCTCACAGGACTTCCGGGTTCTTATTTGCCCAAAGCGAAACCCTTGATCGGTTTGGACAAACTGGCGCATCTGATCATGTATTTAGGGTTCGCCTTCATCACGCTATGGGGCTATCGCCAACCCTATCAGGAACAAGGGAAAGCCTACCAACGCAAAGCCATCATGATCACCCTGGCCATCAGCCTGGCTTTCGGAGCCCTGACCGAAGTCATGCAGCACACCCTCATCCCAGGCCGCGTAGGAAGCCTCTACGACTGGATCGCTGATGCCATCGGAAGTCTCATCGGCGCCGTATTTTTCTATTTTTTCTTCAGAAACAGAAATAATTTGAAAAATCAAGCGTTTTGTAAATAAATTATTAGTAATTTCGCAACGCAAAAAGTATGCGAATTAACAAAAAGACACAATACCATGGAAGAGAAGAAATCACCTAAAGCGAATCTTGAGAACAAGAAATTGATGTTCATCCAGATAGGCTTAATCATTAGCTTAGCGATTGCATGGGCAGTTTTCGAGATCAAAAGTTATGACAAACAGCAATTTGCTGATGTCGGCAGAACTGTAGAAGTGGTTGAAGAAGAGATGGTGGAGATCACCAAGCAGGAACAGAAGCCCCAGCCGGTGGAAGTCCCCAAGCAGACCACTCAAATCCAAGTTGTGGAAGACGACGTGGAAGTTGAAGACGTTGAAATCAACGCCGATGTCGATCAGAACGAAGTCATTGAAGAGTATGTCGCTCCTGAAGTCGAGGAAGAAGAAGTCGTCGAGCAGGAGATCTTCCAAATCGTAGAAGAGATGCCTGACTTCCCAGGCGGAACCGCAAAACTCGCTGAGTACCTGCAAAAGAACATCAAGTATCCTCAGATGGCACGTGAGAGTGGTATCCAAGGCCGTGTGTTCGTCAACTTCGTGGTGGAACCCGACGGTCACGTCTCCAACGTCAAGGTGCTTCGTTCACTCGGTGGCGGCTGCGACGAAGAAGCTATGCGCGTGGTGAAAACCATGCCGAAATGGAAACCTGGCAAACAACGTGGCAAGGCAGTGCGTGTCAGCTACATCCTGCCTGTGAACTTCAAGTTGCAGTAATCGGGTGGAAGTGGTCATAGACCAACTTCGCCTTTGCTGGTCCAATCAAGGAAGCTAAGCTCTCGAGCTCAGCTTCCTTGATTGTTTTTACAGACTTCATTTCAATGAGCAGCTTCTCCGCAGTGGCCTTGCCAATGCCTTTGATATCGGCCAACTCGGAATGCATGAAGCCCTTCTCGAACTTTTTCCTGTGAAAGGTGATGGCGAAACGATGCACCTCATCCTGGATATGGGTAAGCAGACGAAACAGCTCAGAATCGGCACGGATGCCCACCGCACGGGGGGGGAAGCCATACAGCATCTCCGTGGTACGGTGACGGTCGTCTTTCACCAGTCCCGCAATGGGGATGTCGAGATGCAACTCATCCTCGACCACCTGGCGCACCACCTCCATCTGACCCTTGCCACCATCGGTGATGATTAAATCAGGCAAAGGCTGCTCCTCCTCTACCAGACGGGAATAGCGGCGACGCACCACCTCCTTCATCGAGGCATAGTCGTCGGGACCCACCACCGTCTTGATGTTGAAATGACGGTAAGCGTTTTTATTGGGCTTGCCGTTGACAAACTGCACCATGGCCGCCACCGGATAATCCCCTTGAAAGTTGGAGTTGTCGAAACACTCGATGACCTCGGGAAGGACGGGCAGATGCAACTCTTCTTTCATCTGGTTCAAGACCCGTTTCTGATGCCGTTCGGGATCCGCCAGGGTACGCTGCTTCTCTAAATCCATCTTATACTGCAAGGCATTACGGCGCGACAACTCAAGCAGCTTCATCTTGTCGCCCCGTTGAGGCACGGTGACCTCCACTCCGCCGAGGTCGAAGTCGAGGCGCATCGGCAACACCACTTCATGCGACTGGCTTTCAAACTGACACCGCAGCTCCGTGACCGCCAAGGTGAGCAGCTCCTCGGCACTCTCATCCAGCTTCCGTTTCATCTCCACCGTATGAGCCTGAACCACCGCTCCCTCAACTACACGCATGTAGTTCACATAAAAAAGCTCCTTGGCATCCACATACGAGAAGACATCCACATTATGAATCGTCGTGCTAACCACGGTGGAATGACTACGATAGTTTTCCAAAAGGTCATACTTCTCTTTCAACAACTGAGCCTCCTCGAACTCCATGCGAGAAGCATGGTCCATCATCTCAGCCTTCAAATCACGAAGCACCCCTTGAAGGTTGCCTCGGATCACCTCTCGAACCTCAGCAATCATCTTACGATAATCCGTCATGGAGACATGACCCTCGCAGGGACCCGAACACTTATGGATATGATAATCGAGACAGATGCGGTATTTCCCTTTTTCCACATTCGACTCGAGCAAGGTGGTCTTACAAGAACGAATCTGATAAGCCTGACGCAACAGCTCCAGCAACACATTGGCAGTACGCACCGAAGGATAGGGGCCAAAATACTCCGACCCGTCGTTGACCTTCCGGCGCGTCAGGAAGACACGCGGATAAGGCTCTTTTTTGATGCAAATCCAAGGATAGGTCTTGTCATCCTTGAGCATGATATTATAACGAGGCTTGTACTGTTTGATAAGGTTGTTCTCAAGCAGCAAAGCCTCCGACTCAGAATCCACCACGATGAACTTGATGTCGGCGATACGGCTTACCAACACGCGAGTCTTACCGCTCTGTTCCTTGTTGAAATAGCTCGACACACGCCGTTTGAGGTTCTTCGCCTTACCCACATAGATGATGGTACCGTCTTTGTCATAATAACGGTAAACGCCAGGTTTGTTAGGCAAAGTAGCCAATATCGCCTTTACTCCCTCTCCCATCTCAACGCTCAATTCCCATCTCTAAAATGATTCCAACCCTGCGCCTTAAGCGGGATGACATGACGGTCGGGCGTGATCAGTTCAGCAATGCCTTTATCAGCGGTCATATAGCCAATCACGGTGACATCATCACTTATTTTTTGAATCTTCTCGTAGTCTTTTTGGTCGATGGTGAACAACAACTCATAGTCCTCACCCCCACTGAGGGCGGCCACGCTCGGGACAATCTGGAAATCCTTCGCGATTTTATCGGTAGAAGGATCCAACGGGATCTTCTCCTCATAGAGTTGACAGCCCACCCCTGATTCCTTGCAAAGATGAAGGATCTCCGAGGCCAAGCCATCCGAGATGTCAATCATGGAAGTGGGTTTGATATCCAGTTCTTTCAGACGTGCGATGACATCCTTACGCGCTTCAGGCTTCAGCTGACGTTCCAGCACATAGTCGAAGCCTTTCAGTTGAGGTTGCATGTTGGGATTCGCCAGGAACTCAGCCTTTTCACGTTCCAAGATGAGAAGACCCATATAGGCACCTCCGAGATCACCACTGACACAAAGCAAGTCGTTCGGTTTAGCCCCGCTACGGTAAACGACCTCGTCTGCTTTGGCCTTGCCAATCACCGTGATGGAAATCACCAAACCCGAGCGGCTGCTGGTAGTGTCGCCACCCACCATATCCACCCCGTAGGTATCACAAGCCAAACGGATGCCCGCATAAAGCTCGTCGAGAGCCTCCACCGAATAACGGTTGGAGATGGCCAAGCCCACCACAATCTGGGTCGGAGTGCCATTCATGGCATAGATGTCGGAGAAGTTGACCACCGCTGACTTATAGCCGAGATGCCGCAACGGCGTGTAGGTCATGTCAAAATGCACGCCTTCAACCAACAAGTCCACCGACACCAAGGTACGGTAACCCTCATGGTCGATGACAGCGGCATCGTCGCCAACCCCTTTCAAGCTGGAGGCATTACGCAAAGGAAAGTCCTGTGTCAGCTGGTCAATCAAGCCAAACTCACCCAACTCATCTAATTCTGTCCGAACAGTTTCTTTATTTTCTTCCATATTTTTATTGATTCTAATTCATTTACAAAACTTGCTGTCCCTGAGGCACTGCTTTGTTTGAGAGTCTTCGGCTCAGCCAAAGCAATGCAATGGTAACCACGAGGCTAAGCAAGATCACCCACACCTGATCCGCAGTGCCAAAGCTGTCGGCATCCACCTGAGTAGTCCCATGATATCCCAGATAAGCTACCACCACCGCAGTGCCGTTGTTGATGAAATGCATCAGGATGCTAGTCCAAAGTGACCCGGAATAATAGAACATATAACCTAAGAGGAGACCCAAAAACATCCTTGGCAGGAAGCCGTAAAACTGGAAATGGGTGAAGGAAAAAATAGCAGCGGAAAGCACGATGCCAACATGCACATTCTTACATCTTCTCACCAGCGATTGCTGAAGGACACCGCGGAAAGTCAGTTCCTCACCTATGGCGGGAATCAGCGCGATGACCAACAAGTTGCCCAGCAAGCCCCAAAATGTATTCACTTGAAGCAGCTGTTCGGTAAGCTTACTCGCTGTCTCTTCCATCTGTTGCAACCAGTGTTCAAGAACCTCGAACGATGGCCCGAGGCTCATGGATTCATTCCAAACCATCAACTGTCCGGTCACTGGCAGCGAAGCAAACATCAAGACCACCCCGATAAGTAGCAGCCAAGAATTAGTGACCGGCCTGAAACCGATAGCCTGAAACGGTTTAAAACGCGTGAAACCATACAAAACCAACGGAGGAACCATAAAGATAAGAGCATGACTGATGCCCTGACCAGCTTTGATAGCGTTGATATTACCATCATCAGCCAGCAGCATCGTCACCGCCCCACCGACCAACAAGCAAATCAGCAAGGCAATCAAATAAAGAAAGACGCGGAATCCCGACGATTCTCTGAGATTTTTCTTGAACTCATTCATCATAATAAGCAGTTGAATTTGCAAAAGTACGTATTTTTGCAACAAAAAACAGCCCATGTATAAAATTGCTCATCTCGAATTTGAACATTATCCTTTGTTATTAGCACCGATGGAAGACGTTTCGGATCCACCGTTCCGTTATCTTTGCAAGATGTTTGGGGCGGACTTGGTTTATTCTGAGTTCATCTCGTCGGACGGATTGATACGCGACAGTGTGAAAAGCATCAAGAAGTTGGATTTCGAGGAATACGAGAGACCTTTTGGAGTTCAAATCTTCGGCAATGCGGTAGCGCCCATGGTGGAGGCGGCCAAATATGCGGAGACGGCACACCCCGACCTAATCGACATCAACTTCGGCTGTCCTGTCAAGAAGGTGGCCTCGAAAGGCGCAGGGTCGGGCATCATGAACGACATCCCCAAGATGGTGGCCATCACCGAAGCGGTCGTCAAAGCAGTGAAGATTCCCGTGACAGTGAAGACCAGGCTAGGATATGACGAAGAACATAAAGAAATTGTGGATATCGCCGAACGACTCCAAGACGTTGGCATTGCCGCGTTGACGATTCACGGGAGGCTGAGGACCACGAAATACAGCGAGCCAGCCGACTGGACCTTAATCGGGGCGGTGAAAAACAACCCAAGGATGCATATCCCCATTATCGGCAACGGCGATGTGGTGGACGGCCCATCGGCGAAATACTACAAGGACACGTTTGGCGTGGATGGTTTGATGATAGGCAGGGCTTCATACGGAAATCCATGGATTTTCAGGCATATCAGGCATTATTTAGAGACGGGCGAGGAAAGCACAGCACCCGACCTGAAAGAACGCGTAGAAGTCGCTAAAATCCATTTACAGCGATCTGTGGAATGGAAAGGCGAGCATATCGCAGTCCTCGAAATCCGAAAGCACTGGAGCTCCTATTTCAAAGGCCTACCCAACTTCAAGCCCTACAAAATGCGGCTCATGGAAGCCAAAACCGCGGAGGAAGTTGTAGAGGTGTTAGCGGAATTGAGTTAATTTATAATATATAAATTCCCCAAAGGTCTAACCTCTAATCTTATCCAGTTCAGTATCCGGCTTAAGGATGCCTTCTTGGAAGAAGTTGCGTACCAGTTCGTCGCGATGGATATGGAAGACATGGAGGCCGAGCTGCATAGCTTGTTTCACGTTAGTTTCGGTATCATCAATGAAGAGGGTCTCTTGAGGTTTGAGGCCTTGTTGGTCGAGGATATATTCGAAAAATAGCGGATCTGGCTTCAGCAGGTGGGTATCGAAGGAAAAATAGGATTTGTCGAAGAGGTCATCAAATTGCTTATAGCCGAAACGAAGCTGGAGGTCACGGATATAGAGGTCATAGTGGATCTCATTGGTGTTGCTCATCAGGAAGATGTTGTAATGCTCCTTGATTTCCTCGAGTGCCAAGATACGTTCACGCGGGATGTCGAGCAGGACGGAGTTCCAGACATAATCGAAATCGGCGTCAGAGAGTTTGGGGAGCTCCACCAAGGCCTTCACCTGTTTCCGGAAGGTATTAGCGGTGATGATACCTCTTTCAAAACGTTCATCAATAGCTTTAAAGGCTTCACTGTTAACCAGTTGTTGACTATCAACACCGAGTTTTTGAAGTTCATGAAGGGCTGCGTTTTCGTCAATATCGAGGATAACGCCTCCAAGATCGAAAATGATATTCTTGATTTTATTCGACATATCAAAAAAAGTTGTATTTTTGCAACGCAAAGATAAGCAATAAACCGTTTCAAACAAAGGGAAATGCTAAAATTTGCGGTCCCATAGCGCAGTTGGTTAGAGCAACTGACTCATAATCAGTAGGTCCTAGGTTCAAGCCCTAGTGGGACCACCCGTAGAGACGCCACGTTGTGGCGTCTCTATTTTTTTGGTTATAACGGTATAGTGTGAATACGACGCGAAAAAAAAAAGAGACGCCACGAATGTGACGTCTCTACAAGGTTTGAGACGCCACGGAGTGGCGTCTCGACAAATATTAATTATCCAATGCGCTTCCTTTGAGGGTTGTATAGTTGATACGGAAGGCACCAACTTTACGGAGTTCCTGTTTCACGTCAGTGACAACGCCCATACGGGTTTCTTTGTGCACTTTAAGAGCGGTGGTAAGGAAGGGTCTATCGGCTTCGCTACGGGACTCGCGTTCTTGGAGCACCCAGTCGGCGATATCGTCAGGACGAGCAAATTGGTCGTTCAGTTGGATACGGGACTCGGTACCGAGTTTAGCGTCGCGCGGGGGGCCGATATAGATAGAGCTAACCAAGGCTTTCTTCTCGAGTTTTTGAATCTCGGAAGCTTTAGGCATGGCAGTCTTGACTTTCAGTTCGACATCACGCATAGAGGTAGTGATCATAAAGAAGAAGATCAACATGTAAACGATATCCGGCAAGGACGAGGTGCTAACTTGCGGCACTTCCTTTTTACCTTCTTTTCTAAATTTACCCATATCTATATTCCTCCTTATTAATATTCTGCGGGTTCTGCCTCACTGACACGAACAGGAACTGCATCGTTGACAGCTTTGGTTTGGTCTTCATTAAGCTGGTCGTAATGTTTATGGAAGTGTCTCCATGCCATTTCTTCCTTCAACTCATTGAAGGCGCGTGCCAGCTCATTTTGCACACTGATATACATAGCATACGATGTACCACGGTCGTTCTGCAGAGAGATCACGCCTTTTGACATCAAGACTTCACCAATAAGGTCGAACGTCTTAGGTTCCACCTCCGGGGCGGTTTCATCGCCTGGGCGAGGAGTCATGAAGTGTTTGGCTTCATCCTTAAGCAAGGAGATGTCAGAGGGACGGCCGTTAACCATCAGCCTGTTATTCTTGTTAATCAAAACATTCATCACGTTTCTTTCCTTGACTTTGACGTCATCGTCATTTTGTTCCACGGGAGGGGGCAGACGACGGGTGATACCGTAGTCCACGTCCATGGAGGTAGTCATCAGGAAGAAACACAACAGCAAGAATGCTATGTCAGCCTGCGAACTAGAATTGATTTCTGGAGTTTTCTTGGCCATGATGAAGTTGATTTATTTGCCTGATCTGATAACTGAATAGATAATACAAAGGATGCTAACTCCGAGGGTTACATAGAAGAAGTTAAGGCCCCATTCGACCAATCCGTGGGTTCTGCCTGAATAGACCTTGTCGCCGGCGGGATATTCGATGCCGAAGCTACCTCTTGACATGATATAGGCTATCACTGCGATGACAGCGATGGCGATTACTGCAACTAAGATTTTCTTGATATTGACACCTTTCACAATAGCGGCCACGATGGCTGAGATCACTGCTGCGATGATGCCGAGAATAATCAATATGTAGCCCCAATTCAGGAATAAGTCTGCGCGAGGTGTCGGGTTACCTGCCTGATATTCCGGTTTTATTGTACCCACGACGAGGTAGTATAGAACCGCAATGACAACGGTAACTGCAGCCAAGGCAAGAAATACCCATCTTGCAATATTAAGCTTACCGTTCATGATTATTACTTTTTATTTGTGATACTTAACAAGGATATCCATGAAAGAGATGGAGGCGTTCTCCATGTCGTTGGTGATGCCTTCGATTTTGGATGCGATGAAGTTGAAGAAAATCTGAAGGATAATAGCGGCGATCAGACCGAACACGGTGGTCAACAAAGCGACCTTCATACCGGAGGCAACGACCGTGGGGCTCATATCACCAGCAGCGGCGATAGCGTCGAAGGCCTGGATCATACCGATAACAGTACCCATGAATCCGAACATAGGAGCCAAGCTGATGCAAAGGCCAATCCAGCTCAGACCGCTTTCGAGTTTGCCAGCGGCGACAGCGCCGTAGGAGACGAGTGACTTCTCGACTTCCTCGAGGGACTGACCATCTTGATAACGGATGAGGCCTTGGGTGAAGATGCTTGCAACAGGACCGCGGGTGTTCTTGCAGAGTTGTTTTGCGCCTTCCACGTCACCGGCTTTCATCTTTTCCTCGATGCCGGCAAGAAGTTTCTTGGAGTTGCCATCGGCCATCGTCAGATAGATGATTCTCTCAATGGAGATAGCCATACCGAGCAACAAAATGACCAACACAATGCCCATGAAACCAGGGCCACCATCGATGAATTGTCTCTTGATGGACTCGCGGAAAGTGGTAGGACCTTCCGTGGGGGTGAGTTGGGTGGTGGCAGCCTCTTCAACAACAGGGGCTACAGTTTCAGCGACCTGTTCGGTAGCTGCTTCTTGTGGAGCTTGCTCTTCTTGAGCAAAGCGATTGCTGATTCCAAATGCCATAAAACCAACAATCGTGAGTAAAGCAATTAATTTTTTCATGATTTAGTTAGTGTTGTGATTACTATTTTCTAATTCCGTTGGCGGAGAGAGCGGGATTCGAACCCGCGGTACCCTTTTGGAGTACACACACTTTCCAGGCGTGCTCCTTAAACCACTCGGACATCTCTCCAGTAAAAACCCTTCCTGTCTTCCCCTCTAAAAATCGTTGCCAAAATTACATATTTTTTTGTTAGAAAAACAAAGTTCCATGTATTTTTTTTATCAAAAGCTTATTTCGTCATCTCGCCACGGATGGAAACTGCAAGAATTTCAATCACTTTCTCACGCGAGAGCCCCTCGCCGATGAGGTACATTAACTTGGCGACAGCGGCCTCTGTGGTGAGGTCATAGCCGCTGACAACGCCGATTCGGGCCATATCGAGGCTGGTTTCATAGCGTCCCATCTCCACCGAACCGCCTTTGCATTGCGTGATGTTAAGGATAATCACCCCCCTGTCGATGGCTTCTTTCAGGGCATCAAGGAACCACGGCGCCGTGGTGGCATTGCCCGACCCGAAGGTCTCCATGACGATGGCCTTCAGCCCGGGTGTGCGCAAGGCATGGCATACAAACTCCTCGGAGATGCCCGGGAAAAGCTTCAGGATACCCACATGACGGTCCATGTTGGTGTGCAGCTTCAGGCGTTTGAAGTTGGGTTTGAGGATTCGCTCCTTATTATATTTAATATGGACACCCACCTCAGCCAAGGCCGGGAAGTTAGTAGAGGCAAAGGCGTTGAAGTTCTCGGCATTGAACTTCGTGGTACGGTTTCCGCGCAACAGCTGGTCTTGGAAGAAGATACACACCTCAGGAACAATGGAGGTGTCGTCTTCTTTGGCGGCAGCGATCTCGATGGCGGCAAGGAAGTTCTCGCGTCCATCGGTGCGCACCACTCCCATCGGCAGCTGCGACCCGGTTAGCACCACGGGTTTGTTGAGGTTCTCCAGCATGAAGCTCAGGGCCGAGGCGGTGTAAGCCATTGTGTCGGAACCATGCAGCACCACAAAGCCGTCATACTGCTCATAGTTATCCGTGATCTTCTGCGCCAGCTTGGCCCAGAAGTCGGGCGACATGTTCGACGAGTCAATCAAGGGGTCGAAACTGTAAAAGTCGATCTGATAGCCGAAGTTCTGCAACACTGGCAGGTGTTTGTAAATATTGTCAAAGTCAAAAGGCACCAAGGCCCCTGTCTTAGGGTCTTGCATCATACCGATGGTGCCGCCTGTGTAAAGCACAAGAATCGAGGTCTCTTCTTTCTGGGTCACTGTATTAGGAATTTAGAATTTAAAATTTAGAATTTAGAGATATTTACAACGAGGAAAAGAGGGGAATATTATCATCCAAAGAGTTTTTTGGCGTTGGTGGTGGTGATTTTGGCGAGATCTTCCAATGACACGTTACAGATTTCCGCAATCTTGGCAGCAGTGGCGACCATAAAGGCGGGTTCGTTGCGTTTGCCGCGGTGCGGGATGGGTGACAGATAAGGGGCATCGGTCTCCAGCACGATACGATCCAAGGGGATACGGGGCAGGAAGTCCTTCACCGCGCAGTTCTTATAGGTGGTCACGCCACCCAAACCGAGATGGAAGCCAAGGTCGAGGTAGGTTTTGGCCTCCTCTTCCGTGCCTGTGAAGCAGTGCATCACACCGCGGAGACGGCCATCTTGTTGCTTCTCCAAGATCTTCACCATCGACTCGAAGGCGTTGCGGCAATGGATCGAGAGTGGCAGCTGGAGCTGTTTGGCCCAGTCAAGCTGGGTCTCAAAGGCATCTATCTGTTCCTTTTCGAAGGTGCGGTCCCAATAAAAGTCGAGACCCACCTCCCCTACTCCAATATAGATACCACGTCCCAGCTCTTTCTCCATCAAGGCAAGCACCTGGCGATAGTCGCCTTTCACCTCTTCAGGTTGCAGTCCCATCATCACACGGGTGCATTCGGGAAAACGTTCATGCGTCTCCAGCATCGGTGCTATGGTGGAGGCATCCACATTAGGCATAAAAAGCATGCCCACATTTACTTCCAAAGCACGTTGTACGGCTTCGGCACGATCCACATCAAAAGCGGGATCGTAAATGTGAGCATGAGTGTCAACAAAAAGCATCATTGCATCCTACGTAAATAAGATGCAAAAATACAAAAAATCTTATTTCTTCTTGCGTTTTCCCATCAAATAGGCGACACCGAGTCCTGCCAGCAGCAGCACTCCCCCGTCCAACGGGGCATATTTCCACTGGTCGTAGTTCACACCTTCCTGTAGCACCATCACGCCGATGTTGGAGTTGTTCTGCTCCGCACGATTATGGTTGGCGTCCTCTTCGGTGATGATGATCTGGCCAAACGCCGGAGCAACCGCCATCATGATTGCAGTTGCTAAGATTATAATTCTTTTTTTCATCGCTATATAGTATTTTTATGTTTCATTATGAAGCCCCTCCCCCCTTCTGGGGGGGACGGGGGGGGCTTATCTCACCACAATCTTCTGGGTTTTCATTTCATTTCCGTTGATGAGACGCATCATTGCCAATACGTCGGCCATTGTAGCCACCATAGGCATAATTGTTTCCCGTGGTAAGAACGACGAAATTACGTTCTCGGCCAACATTTTGGGCAGTTATATTATTGGCACCGTTTTGGTCGGCATTCACCACATACGCCAATGCCCAAAGTGCCTCAAACTCCACTTCGTTGCCGTATTCGTTGTTGGTTACGAAATAGATTTGCTTATCCGCATCAATGGTGCTGCCCACTCCATAAGTAGTTGTGCCATCCGTGATGGTCAAACCAGAAGAGAGTGATTTCACGCGCCAAGCGTAGAAGCCACGGTATTGGTTGGCGTTGGTCACATCTGGCATCAATGAGTAGGTTTGTTCAACCACTTCAGATTGGCCAAACGCGGAACATAAAATGCAGACCATTAATCATGGTTTTGTGAAACGTAGAAATAATTCTCATATCTGATATTGTTAATATATTCAAAATCAGTGTGTTATGCATTAAAATTAGCCATTTTTAGACTAAAAAACTGTGTAAATTTACAATTTATTTATTATAAATCTATTTTAACATTTAATTTTTTGTAATTTTTTTCGCATCTAAATTGGCAACAATCTACGGATATAAAATCTTTTAAGCTTTAGAAGAAGGGGGATTTAGCATCTGGCGTATGAATAGAGCCATGAACCAATTATAAAGCAAATCCCTAAATATTAAAACATCGAAAACACGAAAGGCACGAAAAAAAACCTTTCGTGTTTTTCGTGCTTTTCGATGTTAAAAAACCGATGTTAACAATAATTTCGATGTTAAACTTACGACAAAAATCAGTAAAGGAAATTGTCGTAGGGATAGCGAATGGCATGCATATCCCTGATTTCCTTATAAAGCAAATTCCTGAATTCTTGGTAGTTGTCGCGGTTCTTGGCGGAGATGAAGATGCAGTTGTCGTTCATCTTGGCCATCCAGGTTTGCTTGAGCTCTTCGTATGAGATGTTACGTTTGGTGGCTGGGGTGAGGTCGGTAGGGTCTTTTTCCTCCCAGGTGTAGGCATCAGTCTTGTTAAAGACGACGATGGTCTTCTTGTCGGCGCAACCCAGCTCCGCAAGGGTTTGGTTGACCACTTCCATCTGTGCCTCGAAGTCGGGGTGTGAGATATCGACCACATGCAACAGGATGTCGGACTCACGCACTTCGTCGAGGGTGGATTTGAACGACTCCACGAGGTGATGTGGCAGCTTGCGGATGAAGCCCACGGTGTCGGAGAGCAAGAAAGGCAGATTCTCCACCACCACCTTACGCACGGTGGTGTCGAGGGTGGCGAAGAGCTTGTTCTCGGTATAGACCTCCGACTTGCTCAGCAGGTTCATGATGGTAGATTTGCCCACGTTGGTATAGCCCACGAGGGCCACACGCACCAGCTTGCCGCGGTTCTTACGCTGGACGGTCTTCTGCATGTCGATTTCTTTCAGCTTTTCCTTCAGCACCGAGATACGGTCGAGGATCAAGCGGCGGTCGGTCTCGATCTGGGTCTCACCCGGTCCGCGCATGCCGATGCCACCGCGTTGGCGTTCGAGGTGGGTCCACATACGGGTCAGTCGAGGCAGCAGATACTGGTATTGTGCCAGTTCCACTTGGGCTTTTGCATGAGCGGTATGGGCATTGGAGGCGAAGATGTCGAGGATGAGGCTGGTACGGTCGAGCACTCGGCATTCCAGTGCTTGTTCCATGTTACGCGCCTGTGTTGCGCTCAGCTCATCGTCGATGACGGCAATCTCGATGTTCTCCGCTTTGATATACTGATGGATCTCCTCCAGCTTACCCGAGCCGAGGTAGCTCACGCTGGAGGGATGGTCCATGGCTTGCACGAAACGTGCCACGGGGATGCCTCCTGCCGTCTCCAACAAGAAAGCCAGTTCGTCGAGGTACTCCTCGGTACGCTCGCGAGTTTGCTTTTTAGTCGCCACCGCGATTAAGACCGCACGTTCAGGTATTTTTTCGTATGTGATGAAGTCTCCCATTTGAGGCGCAAAGATATTATTTTTTATTCAATTGGATGCAATCTGAATCAAAGGTTCACCCAAAGCCGTGGATAGCTGAGCAATGGATCGCAATGTAAGATTGGGGAATCCTGTAGTCCAACGCGAAACCACCGCCTCACTTTTTCCCAGTCTTTTAGCCAAATCACGTTGGGTCAAATGCTTTTCCTTGAGAATCACATCGATTCTCTCGATAATGCCTGCAGACAGTTGCACTTCTGACATAATCTCAGGTGACACCGATGTCACCTTTTCGTTAAACCAAGCTTGTTTGTTCTTCATATCTCGAATGTTAAGTCTTCCACTCCTTTGAGTTCCATTCATCAACAAATTTCTCAAACTCTGTGGTTCCATCCATCTCAAAACTAATGGAATAAAGAGTAGTTCTTTCGGATTCACCGATAATGTCTATAGTAGTTTTCTTTTTTATCATGCTGCAAAAAAAAAAAAGTTTAGCATGTATGCTAAACTTTTACTTCTTTTTTATAAAAATCTGTTGCTAGGAATAAAGATATTTTCAGTTGGGTCAATAGTAGGTTCTAAATCCAATGATTTTCCTCACTTCGTTAAGGGTTTTAGCCGCGCTCTCGCGGGCTTTTTCGGCGCCGAGGCGGGCGATGCGGTCGAGACGTTCTGTGTCGGAAGAGAACTCGTTGATGCGCTCGCGAATCGGGTTGAGGGTCTTCACCATGTCTTCGGCCAGCTGTTTCTTCATGTCGCCATAGCGCAGGGTGCAGTCGTTCCATTTCTCGTCGAAATACTTCACCGTCTCGGGTTCGCTGACGATGCCCATCATGGTGAAGAGGTTTTGTATGACCTCGGGTTTGGGGCTGTTAGGCTCCTGGGGGCCATTGTCGGTGACGGCGCGCATCACTTTCTTACGGACGGTCTTCTCATCCTCGAAGAGGTAGATACAGTTACCATCGCTCTTGCCCATCTTGCCGCTGCCGTCGAGTCCCGGCACTTTCACGGCATCACCGCCGAAGTAGTAGTTTTGGGGTTCGGGGAAGAACTCCACGCCATAGATGTTATTGAACCTACGGGCGCATTTGCGAGCCATCTCCATATTTTGTTCCTGGTCCTTGCCCACAGGCACCCATTTGGCGCGATGTTGCAGGATGTCGGCGGCCATGAGGGTCGGATAGGTGAACAAGCCGGCATTGACATTGTCGGGTTGTTGGCGCGCCTTCTCTTTGAAGGTGGTGACACGGCCCAGCTCACCGATATAGGCGTTCATGTTAAAATAAAGGTACAGCTCAATGGTCTCTGGCACATCGCTTTGGATATAGATGGTGGCCTTTTCAGGGTCGATGCCACAGGCGAGATATTCAGCTAATATGGTTCTGGCGGACCGTTGTATGTTCTCCGGTTTGGGGTGGGTGGTGAGTGAGTGCCAGTCGGCGATGAAGAAATAGCAGTTATAATCTTCTTGCATTTTCACAAAGCTACGGACGGCGCCATAGTAGTTGCCCAAATGGAGGTTGCCAGTGGGGCGGATGCCGCTTAGGACGATGTCTTTCATGAGTTAATCAGTTGGTCAGTTAATCAGTTGGTCAGTGTTCTGAGGGGCAAAGATAAGGTTTTTTTGGTACATGGCGGAAAAAAAGTGGAGACGATAGGCGCATCGTCTCCACAATGGTTTTTTCAACAACACAGGGTTCAGATCTTGATGTCGTCGCCGCTGGCGTTCTGGAAATTGTATTGGAGCATGTGGAACTCGGGCATGGCTTGTACTTGGAATGCCTTGCCATATTTCTTCATCCACTTGCGCCGGATCGAAAACAGGCCTTTGGTGAGATAAGCTTCGATGAACGGGTGGACCTGCAAGGTGACATGGTTCTCGTTCTGGTCGAGCAGGAGGTATTTGAGGTTGTTTTCGATTTCGTCAATATAGAGGATAGCAGGTCGGATTTTGCCTTCGCCGTCGCACACGGGGCATTTTTCCTGCACTTGTACTTCCGTGGGGGGGGGGACGCGTTGACGGGTGATTTGGATGAGGCCGAACTTGGTGGCGGGGAGGATGGTATGTTTGGCGCGGTCGCGGGCCATCTCCTGGCACAGCACGTCGAAGAGTTCTTTGCGGTGTGCTGCTTCCCGCATGTCGATGAAATCGACGATGATGATGCCTCCCATATCACGCAGGCGCAGTTGTCGCGCGATTTCCTTGGCGGCTTCTATGTTGACCAGAAGCGCGTTTTCTTCCTGTGTGTTTTCCTTATTGACGCGATGGCCGCTGTTGACGTCGATGACGTGCATGGCCTCGGTGTGTTCGATGATGAGGTAAACACCGTTTCTGATGGTGACCACTTTGCCGAAGAGACCTTTGATTTGTTTTGACACGCCGAAGTTGTCGAAGATAGGTTCTTTGCCTTTATACAGCTTGACGATGTCGGTCTTTTGCGGTGCGATGGTCTGGATGTAACTCCGAATTTCTTCAAAAAGTGCTTCGTCGTTCATATAGATGTTGTTGAACGACTCGTTCAATAAATCGCGCAGCATGACGGTGGTTTGGTCCTGTTCGCTGACCATACGTCCACAGGCGGTCATCTTCTTCATCTCGATGACGCAGCGTTCCCATTTCTCGACCAAGGTCTTGAGGTCGGCGTCGAGGTCGGCCACTTTTTTGTTCTCGGCCACGGTACGGATGATGACACCGTAGTTGGCGGGACGGATGCTTTGGATCAGGCGTTTCAGGCGGCTTCTTTCCTCGCCGCTGCGGATTTTTTGGGATACCGAGATGCGGTTTGAGAACGGCACCAGGACGAGGTATCGTCCGGCGAACGAGATCTCAGCGGAGATACGTGGTCCTTTGGTGGAGATGGGCTCCTTGGCGATCTGCACGGGGATGAGGTCGCCAGTGTTCAGGATGTTGACGATCTTGCCGCTCTTTTCGATGTCAGGTTCCAGCTTGAACTTGTCCATCGTCACCTCGCCTTCCTTGCTGGAGGTGAGCATGTTCTTGAATTTGAGCAGCGAGTTGATCTGCGGGCCGAGGTCGAGATAATGCAGAAAAGCCTCCTTCTCATAGCCCACGTCAACGAATGCGGCGTTCAGGCCCGGAAGGATTTTCTTGACACGTCCCAAATACACGTCTCCAACCGCAAATTGGTTGTTAGTCTTCTCTTTGTGAAGTTCGACAAGTACCTTGTCCTCCAACAGAGCGATGTCAACCTCCGAAGCGTGGGCGTTGATGACCAACTCCCGCTCCACTGTCTTGACTTGGATTTCTTGTGGTTGTTCTTCAGCCATTTTCAGTGCTTCTTTGAGGTTAACGATTACATTGCTTAAATAAAACAATAACACAACATTGTATTTATGGTAAGATGCAATGCTGTGTTATTAGTAGGGAATGACTTCATCAAGAAGAATTATTTCTTCTTGTGTCTGTCCTTTCTCAAGCGTTTTTTGCGCTTGTGCGTTGACATCTTATGTCTTTTGTGTTTTTTACCGTTTGGCATAATAGTATGATTTTAAGTAAAATATTCAGAATTACTTAACTTCGTTCATGAAAGTCTTAGCAGGCTTGAAAGCGGGAATGTTGTGGGCAGGGATGGTGATAGCCACGTTTTTGGAGATATTTCTACCTGTTTTCTCAGCGCGGGTCTTGATAATGAAGCTGCCGAATCCTCTCAAATAAACATTATCGCCTTTTGCCAAAGAGTCTTTGACGACTTCCATGAATTTTTCAACGACATTCTGCACAGCACCTTTTTCGATTCCGGTTGAACCAGCGATTACAGCTACGATTTCTGCTTTGGTCATTTCTTTTTAAATTTTAGGGTTGTTTTAATGATTTATAGTAAATTTGCGGCAAAGGTACGAACATTTTTGATTCCCTTGTAAAAGATTCTAAATTTTTTTCTCTAAAAGACAAAACATTAACCTCGAAACGACCCTCATGGAAGACGTGCAGAAACAACTTTCGGTATGGTATGAAGAAAACAAAAGAGTCCTACCCTGGCGAACTGACCCCTCTCCTTATCACGTTTGGCTATCCGAAGTAATTCTTCAGCAAACACGTGTAAATCAAGGATTTGAATATTACAACCGATTCACAGCGAGATGGCCGACACTCCGAGACCTGGCTGAGGCAAGCGAGGAAGAAGTGTTGAAAATGTGGCAAGGGCTAGGCTATTATTCCAGGGCAAGAAACCTTCATCACTGCGCTCGTGAGGTCATGGAACGCTATGACGGCGTGTTCCCCGCTGATTACGAGAAGCTCACGCGTCTCAAAGGCATTGGCAGATACACCGCGGCAGCCATCGCTTCCATCGCATACGGACTGCCCCATGCAGTGGTCGATGGCAACGTGTACCGCGTGTTGTCACGTATTTATGACATTGATACACCTATTAATAAATCAGGAGCGCCAAAACTGTTCGCCCAACTAGCGGAGGACCTGCTCGACAAAAACAACCCAGGACGACACAACCAAGCCATGATGGAGTTCGGGGCCCTCTTCTGCACCCCTCAAAACCCACAATGCCTCCTCTGCCCTATCCAACCGCACTGCCTCGCCTTTGCAAATGGCACCGTAAACCAACGGCCCCAGAAAGAACACAAGACTAACATCAGAACCCGCTATCTCAACTATCTTCTAATTCACACCGACGACCATCAGGTATGCCTCCACAAAAGGACAGGGAACGACATCTGGAGAAACCTCTACGACCTCCCCTGCATCGAGACAGAGAATCCTATTGACACTGAAGCACTCACGGAGACGGCGACATTCTGCAGCCTAACCTCGCAAAATGATTTCAGCATCGATAAGATAAGCCCTCCTTACACCCATAAATTAACCCATCAAACAATAATCGCCACATTTACTGAAATAAAAATTGAAGGATTTTTGTCATTAATTCAAACAAAAGATATATTTTTGGTGCCTGAAAATGATTTGGGATCCTATCCAGTCCCGAAACTAATAGAAAACTACTTTAATCACAACTGCAACCTGCAAACTAACAAGTAATTAAACAATGGCAAGCTTAAACAAAGTCATCCTCATTGGCCGTCTCGGCAAAGACCCTGAGATCACCACATTTGACAGCGGAAACAGAAAAATGTCAGCGACCCTGGCCACTACCGAACGCTATCGCGACCGTGACAATAACTGGGTGGATCAAACCGAATGGCACAACCTCATCGCATGGGGTAACTTAGCGAACGACATCGCCGACAAACGCCGCAACTATGCCAAAGGCGATATGATGTATATTGAAGGCCGTCTTCGCACCCGTCAATACACTGATAATCAAGGTATTAATAGATATGTAACTGAAATTCAGGTAGATAAGATGATGCAGCTGGCACCAGCCAGACCTCCTCAACAGTCATCGTATAACCCGGCACAACAAAACAACTACGGTTCGACGCAAGAGTCTGTGTATCAAGCACCCGCCTCAGCATCCGACCCTTTTGCCGACCAGCAGATGCCCCACGATGACCTGCCGTTTTAAGGCAGAGGTTAGAGGGGAGAACCTCACCCCCCGACCCCCTCTCCACTGTGGAGAGGGGGAGTGTTCTACCCGGGGGACCTCACCCCCCAACCCCCTCTCCACAGTGGAGAGGGGGGGGGTGTTCTACCCGGGAGGCCTACCGAGATTAAACCCCTAACGGGGTAGCTCCCTCTAAATTCTAAATTCTAAATTCTAAATTCAACAGAAATGGACCCCGACCCTGAGCCTTACATACAACTGATTCAAATCATCCTTAGCCCATTTTATACCGGTTTTACCGTCAACGCTCTTATTGGAATCATTATCTTGTGTCTTCTGCTGGTGGCTTCGGCGTTAATCTCCAGCAGCGAGACGGCATTTTTTTCTTTAAAGCCCGCGGATCTTGAAGACTTGGAATCCAGAAACGACATCAAGAGCCAGTTGGTGCTCAAGCTCCGTGAAAAGCCCAAGACCTTGCTCGCCACCATCTTGATAGGGAACAACTTCGTGAATGTCACCATCACGCTGTTAGCGACCTATATCGTCAGCGAAATGTTCGACATGCTGAATCACCCCATGGCGGCCTTTGTCATGGAAGTGGTGGTCATCACCTCGTTAGTGCTGATCATCGGTGAGATCACTCCGAAGATTGTGGCCGCCAAACGACCTGTGAAATTAGCTCGTTTCATGGCCCGACCCTTGCAAGTACTGATTATGCTTTTCAAACCCCTGAGCCGGCTATTGGTACGTTCCACCTCCTTCATGGACAAACACTTAGAAAAGAAGAAGGCCGAAATCTCCATGGACGACCTCACGGCTGCCGTGGATATCGCCACCGAGTCCTCAACGCCGTTGGACGAGAAGAACATGCTCAAAGGCATCGCCACCTTCACGGAGAAAGAAGTGAGCAACGTGATGAAACCCCGTATCGACATTATCGCCGTGGAACACGACATGTCCTTCCAGGACATGCTCGTCACCGTGATCAAGAGTGGCTTCTCCCGCATCCCGGTCTATGAAGAGACCCTCGACAAGGTGAGTGGCATACTCTATGTGAAAGACCTCCTCCCCTACCTCGACGCGGAATCGTATGAATGGCAGAGGCTGATTCGTCCCGCCTTCTTCGTCCCCGAGAACCGCAAGATCAACGACCTGTTCCAGGACTTCCGCGAGAAAAAGATACATATTGCCATCGTGGTGGATGAATACGGAGGCACCTCCGGCTTGATCACCATGGAGGATGTCATCGAAGAAATCGTAGGCGAGATCAACGACGAGTTCGACAACGTGAAACAAGAACAACATTATACTAAAATCGACGATTCAACGTATCTATTCAAAGCCCAGACCAGCATTGTAGATTTCTGTAAGGTGTTCAACGTGAGTGAGAACTATTTCGAGCCCATGCAAGGCGAGGCCGACACGCTGGCCGGACTGGTTCTCGAGATCGAAGGTCGCATCCCAGAGGTGGGGTTCAGCTTCAACATCGAGAAGTTCCATTTCGAGATCACTGAAGCGGATACGAGACACATTATACAGATTAAGGTGGGGGTGGGGAATTAAGAATTTAGAATTTAGAGGGAGATGGAGATACCCCGATAGGGGTTTAATCTCGGTAGAAAAGGCCCAGGGGAGAACGCTCCCCCTCTCCACAGTGGAGAGGGGGTCGGGGGGTGAGGTTAATTATAAAAAAAGTATTTTAATGAAGAAAATCAACATTATCGCCGTTGTAATAATAGGCATTTTATTAGCCTCCTGCGGGGAGGAGCAGCGTCCTTTGCCCAAGCCGAAGGGGTATTTCCGCATCGACCTGCCCGAAAAGGACTATGTGAAAGTCGACACTTTGCAGCGTTATGCCTTCGACGTGCCGAGCTACGCCCAGTTGACCCACGACCCCTTTGCGCCAGAAGAGAAGAACTGGGTAAACGTGGAGATGCCTCTTTTTAAAGCCTCTATCCACCTGACCCACAAGGACGTGAAGGGCAACCTGGGCGAGTATCTGGAGGATGTCCACACCATGCTCACCAAGCATTTGCAGAAGGCCAACGGCATGAACGACAGCCTCATCATCAACCCTGAGCACCAGGTTTACGGGATGATGATCGAGATGGATGGCAAGGGTGTGGCCACTCCTTTACAGTTTTACCTCACCGACAGCACCGACCACTTCTTACGTGGCGCCCTTTATTTCAACTTCGTCCCCAACAACGACTCCATGCAGCCGGTCATTGAATATCTGAGGCAGGATATTGATAGGATGATCAATACGTTCGAGTGGAAATAAAGCCCGCTCGGGAACGGCCTGGAAATCAGAACGAGGGATGCCTTCAGAAATGTGATGAATAAAAAACCTAAGAAATTTAGGATTCTT
>JAEEII010000263.1 GCA_016281295.1 Bacteroidales bacterium | reverse complement strand
GGCATAGGCGGAGGCGAACCCATCGTTTACGCCTTCAACCCGACGACTGCGGCTCCCAATGCTAACAGTGCCAATATATGCCAGTTCTATTATGTGAACAACACCACGATAGGCTTCAGGCTGCCTGCCGATTACTGCCCCTACTCATTTTCCGCACCAAATGGATGCGGTTTCTGCGGATGGGACGGCTGGAACAATAATGGATATTTCACCCTAACCTCGACGGCTACCACTTTCACTGCAAGATGGGAAGATTTGGGGAATTTTACCGTCACCCTTTCGCCGGGCATAGGCGGAGGCGAACCCATCGTTTACGCCTTCGACACGACAACTGCTGTTTCTCATCCTAGCTTGGCCGAGACTTGCCAATTCTATTATGAGGACAACAACACGATAGGCTTTAGGCTGCCTGCCAATTACTGCCCAAGTTCTTTTGTTGCGCCTGATGGGTTACAATTCCTAGGTTGGTACGGCTGGAACCACAATGGGTACATCACGCTGACCTCGACATCAACCACCTTTACTGCGCGGTGGATGATTCCAATCAACTACATCGATGGAAACGGCGAAATGCACACTTGCACCAACTATACCGTGCTCACAGGCGGCGGCGCCACAACACTCGCTGCGGGTTGGTATATGGTGGACAGCGACATCACTTACAATGACGGAATCAAACTCTACTACGGCGATGTGAACCTCATCCTCTGCAACGGCAAGACGATGACGGTTACTACCGATCATATACCCATTAAAGGATTCGGTCACACTCTAACAATCTATGGCCAGAGTCTCGACTCTATCGAGGCTGGCACCCTCAACCTCAATTGCACTAGAAATTATTGCATTACAGAGATGACCTACATCCAGCACAGCGGTAATGTCACCGTTAGCAGCCCAAATAATAAGGCAGGCATCGAGGCCAGCAGCTTCACCCTCAACGGCGGTAGCCTCTATGCCAGCGCCAGAGTATTTGGCATCGCGGTCAACAACGACCTGACCATCAACGGCGGCACCGTTACTGGTATCAATACCGAGAACAATTCTTGGCTTACCAGCCTCTCTTGCGATGGCAACGTTATCATCAACGGCGGCAAGGTGGAGACCAATAAAATATACGCCCAAAGCAACATCACCCTCGGCTGGACCAATGCAGACGACTACATCCACGCTGGTAGCTACGAGACCAACGCAGGCACCATCTCTGTCAAAAGCGGCCAGTTCTTCTATTACGAAAACGACGGAGGCGGACAAGTCATCGTCAGCGGCACGCTCAACACCGACCAAGTCAATGCCATCGCTGGCAAAATATTGCGACCCTATATCGAACCCATCACAGTCACCAAGGATATCGCCGGCTACGGCACGGAAAATGGCAACTGGCACCTCATCGCCTCGCCGATGCTTGACACCATCGATCCCGCCATCGTCGGCAACCTCATTCCCGACACCGCAGACCATTACGACCTCTACCGCTTCAACCCTTCTCACGAAGGCAACGAATGGGAGAACTTCAAAGCTGACAGTGCCTTCATGCTCGAAGCCGGCCAAGGCTACCTCTACGCCAACACGGACACGGTCGCCCTCACCTTCAACGGCAGGCCCTACGTCGGCAACGGCAAAATCGAACTGGTCTATGATTCCCTCGACATCCGCAAGTGCTGGAACCTGGTGGGCAACCCCTTCCCCTGCAACGCTACCCTCGACAGGGAGTATTATGTGATGAACGCCGACGGCACAGGCATCAACCCCGAACCCATACCAGCCACCACCCCCATCCCACCCTGCACAGCGGTGTTTGTAAAGTCCGTGGCTGTTGGAGACAAGGCGGTTTTCACCCGGGTGACACCGTAAAACAAGGTCCTCCGTCTTCTTGGTTTTAGTGTTTTTTCGTCCCATTTTTCAAACGTTTTATCCCAAGCCCATCGTTTTTCACCACAAAATAATGGGTTTTAATCCCAAATTATGTTTTTTCGTCACAAAATATGCTATTTTTGCACCTTAATAATAAATAACGAATTAATTGTTCGTTTCTTTGTTTTTTAAAATATTAATTCAAAAAACAAGCAACATGATTCAAGAAACACGCATTTTTGATATCCTTTCGGTTTATCCCGAAAAATGGCCCGAACAAAAAGTGGCATTAGCAAAAAAAGATAATGGAGTTTGGAGAAAATACAGTCCGTTACAATATCAAGAGTTGGTTCGCAAAGTGAGTTACGCTTTGATCGAGCTTGGCATTCAACCTGAGGAGAAGGTCGCCATCATCAGCGGCAACCGTCCCGAATGGAACATCCTTGACATGGCCATCATGCAGGTGGGAGCCATAGACGTACCCATCTATCCCACCATCACCAAAGAGGATTACCGATACATCTTGGACAATTGCGACGCAAGGATGGTCGTTCTCGAAGGTGTCTCTGTCATGAACAAAGTGGAGGAAGTCAGAAGCGACATCCCAAAGCTGGAATACCTTTACACTTTCCAAGACAGGCAAAAATATCCCTATTTCGACCAATTGGTCAAGTTAGGAGAGGAACATCCTCATGAGGAAGAGCTGAAACGCCGCATGGATGCGGTGCGTCCCGAACAATGCGCCACCATCCTTTACACCTCGGGAACCACAGGAACACCCAAAGGCGTCATGTTGTCACACAGCAATATCATCAATCAGATCATGGGCATCAAGAACACGCCGTCGCCATGGTCAAAGACCGCCTTCAGTTTCCTGCCCATCTGCCACGCCTACGAGCGTCTGTTGGTTTACATGTACCAATACCTGGGCATGTCTGTCTATTATGCGGAAAGTCTGGCCACCATCGGTTCCGACATGAAAGATGTACACCCCACTATGATGACCGCCGTGCCTCGCGTATTGGAGAAAGTATATGAGAAGATTGTTCAAGGCGGTGAGAAACAGCAAGGTGTCAAGAAAAAGATCTTCAAATGGGCTTTGAATCTGGCGGAACAATATAGAATCGAGGACGACAAACGCTCCTGGTGGTACAATTGCAAACTGAAGGTAGCCGACAAGCTGGTGTTTTCCACCATCAGAGCTAACCTTGGCGCGGAGCACTTCGACATCGTGGTGTCGGGAGCCGCCAGCATCTCGCAGAAAATCGCCTCCTTCTTCTCCGCCATCAAAATGCCCGTTTACGAAGGCTACGGTATGACCGAGACCTCTCCCGTCATTGCGGTGAGCAACAACCTTCCCCATGGACGCGAGGTGGGCAGCGTTGGACAAGCCCTTCCTGGTGTGGAACTTAAAATCGCGCCCAATGGCGAGCTTTGCTGCCGTGGACACAACGTGATGATGGGGTATTACAAGAACCCTGAACTCACCAAAGAAATCATCGACGAAGAAGGATGGCTGCACACTGGTGACCTGGCGCACATCAACGAATTCGGCCAAGTGTTCATCACAGGCCGTTTGAAGAGCCTCTTCAAGACCTCTATGGGCAAATACGTCAACCCACAAGTCATCGAAGACAAGTTCACTGAGAGCAACTTCTTCGAGAACGTCGTGGTGTTTGGCGAGGGTCAGAAGTTCGCCGCCGCCATCATCCTTCCTGATTTCAATTTCCTCAAGGAATGGTGCAAACAAAATAACCTCGAGTTCAAGTCGCGCGAAGATGCCATTAATCTCAAGGAAGTCAAGGATCGCATCGCACAAGAAGTGCAACAATACAACGAGTTCTTCGGCGACACCGAGAAAATCAAACGCTACACGCTGGTCGCCGATGAATGGACCATGGGCAACGGAATCCTCACCCCCACCCTGAAAGTCAAACGAAAAGTGGTTGAAAAGAAATACCTTGATGCCATCCAAGCAATGTTTAATTAAAAATGCACTTTCGACTTATGAGACACCTATTGATTACTTTGGCATTACTTTTTGCCAGCACCCTGCTATTTGCCCAGGAAGAGTACCATGAAGAATACCAAATCCATATTGGAGACACGATTCTTTGGCATCCATTCAGCCAATGCAACAACATCAGCTTCAAGGTATCGCCCAAAGACATCGTGCATTTCGAGCCCACCCCATCCGGCAAGGTATTGGTGATCGGAACCAAAGTTGGCGTATGCCATCTCAAAGCCACGTGTGGCGAAACCATGGTCTTTGCCGACATCACAGTAGGCGACACCCTTCAACCCATCAACAGCGCAGGTGCGGTTGACCGACCGGAAAAACCACAAACCCTGCCTTTCACCGCAAATTATCAATTCAACCCGCCGACAGACCACTTCTTCATCACCGCCACCAATCCCAGTGATGAGTATCGGGAAACTCATGCCAAGATTGGCGTGGAAGAAGCCTACAACAATGGACAAGGCATTGACCGTTTCTGGAACACCAAGACCGGTGCCAACTATTATTACGTCCCTGAGTCGCAAGGCTGGACCGACGACGTGAAGTTCGACTTCGAACCTTTCGGCGATAGTTTCTTCCCACTCAACACTTTTGTGCATGAAGTGAACACGGAAGGCGACCTCTCTAACTATTACATCGGCACCGAAAAAGTGCTGGATGTTGACTGCTGGGTGTTTTTCGTGGAGCAAGACGACGGCAATGTCATCCGTTATTGGGTGGATCCCGCCAACGGATGCACCTTGCGCCGACAAGTTAACAACGATCAACCTAGCGAAATAACCGTTTACGACCTGCGTTATACCCATTGGAACTTCGGGCCAAAGTACAAAAAATCGATGTACGACAAGACGAGATAATTTTTTCACTTAGGATGCGGTTTTTTTCTTATTTTTGCTCCGCAATAAAATTAAAATCCAACATTAAACAGATACAATGGAAAACACTGAATTAAAAAAGACCCCTTACAACCAGATTCATCACGAACTGGGAGCCAAGATGGCTGAATTTGCTGGTTATGACATGCCTATCCAATACACAGGATTGGTTGAGGAACACAACAACGTCCGTAACAATGTCGGCGTGTTCGACGTGTCGCACATGGGCGAGTTCCGCGCCAAAGGCCCTTTGGCCAAGCAATTCATGCAATATTGCACGGTGAATGACGTGGCTGCTTTGAGCGACGGCAAGGTACAATACACCTGCCTCCCCAACGGCAAAGGCGGCATCGTGGACGACATGCTGGTCTATCGCATCGCTGACGACCATTATTTCATGGTGCCTAACGCTGCCAACATCGACAAGGACTGGGATTGGATGAGCCAGATCGCCGCCAAGTTCGGCATGAAACTCGGTGAAGACTTCATGAACGAGAGTGAACAATGGGCACAGCTCGCCGTCCAAGGCCCGAACGCCTTGAAAGCCATGCAAAAACTCACCAAAGCCAACGTCGTTGACATGGAATATTACACTTTCCAGATCATCACGTTCGCTGGTGTGGACAACATCATCTTCTCCACCACAGGTTACACCGGTGCTGGCGGTTGCGAGATTTACATCCCCGTCGCTCACGCCAAGGAGGTCTGGGACGCTGTGTTTGAAGCTGGTAAGGAATTCGGCATCATGCCCGCTGGCCTTGGCTGCCGCGACACCTTGCGCCTGGAGAAAGGCTTCTGCCTCTATGGCCACGAAATCGACGACACCATCAGCCCCATCGAGGCTGGTCTCGGCTGGATCACCAAATTCGTTGATGGCAATGACTTCCTCAACCGTGAGATCTTCGCCGCCCAAAAAGCTAATGGCGTGAGTCAAAAAATCGTGGGCTTCGAGATGATCGACCGCGGCATCCCCCGCAACGGCTATGAAGTGTGCGACGCCGAAGGCAATGTCATCGGCATGGTCCGTTCCGGTAGCCCGTCACCCTCAACAGGCAAGAACATCGGCACCGCCCTGGTTCAAAAAGCCTACAGCAAAAAGGACACTGAACTCTACATCAAGATCCGTAACAAGCTCATCAAGGCTGTCGTGGTGAAGATGCCGTTCTTAGCCTGATGGAAGACAATCAAGACCGAAAGAAGTTTTTCGGAAGCTTAGCCATCCCGGCCTTGCTGGTGACCCTGATGTGGGTCATCAAAGTGGCCGAGATGGCTTTTTCTGTGGATCTCGGGCGTTGGGGGTTGCAGCCTCAAACCACCCAAGGACTCATCGGGATCTTGACCATGCCCTTCCTGCATGGCAGCTGGGAACACCTCATGGCCAACAGCGTGCCCGTCCTGGTACTGGGCACAGCACTCTATTACTGCTACCCCACCCTCGCCAACCGTATCATGCTAATCACCTGGATCGGAAGCGGTTTCCTCACTTGGTGCATAGGCAGCCCTGGCTCCACCCATGTGGGAGCCAGCGCCCTGATCTACGGAATCAACCTCTTCCTCATCGTGAGCGGCTTCATCCGCGGTAACCGAATGCTCATCGTCATCTCACTCATCATGGTATTCCTCTATGGCAGCTTTCTCTGGGGCATGATACCCGCCTTTGCCATCCCACAACATATTTCGTGGGAAGGACATCTCAGCGGCGCCATCACCGGAGTCTTATTGGCTTTCATCTATAAAAGACAAGGGCCTCAGAAAGAAGAACATCACTGGGACGACGAAGAAGACGACAACGAAAACAATGATGACAACGACTCGAACCAAAAGCCCTATTGGGATGTGCCCATGCCCACTGACGAAGAACTGACAGTGCAATACCGCTTCAGACATTAAGACTGATTTCCAAGCAAAAACGCCAGCACCTGATTCGCAATGCTTGTCATCCCCTCTTCATTCGGATGTCGCCATATTTTCTTAATGGCGTGCAAATCAATACAATGCACATCATAATAGCTGGAAATGATATGCGCTGACTCCATATATTCCTTGTCCAAATCATCATCAGCCATATAATATAACTGGACACCAGGATATTGACGTTGCAGTCTATGGAACAAACAGGCCAACGCAGGACGGAACATGCACAACTCCTCTTCAGTCCAGTTATCGTAAACGAAATCTCCTATCGGCACCTCACTCCACACATCGTTGATGCCTCCAAAAACGAAGATGACATCAGGGTTACCTAAGTCATCCATCCTTCGCAGGAAAGAATGAGGGCCATAATAACCACCGAAATCCATATTGCTGATCAACGAACCCGAAAAAGCATTGTTTTTCTCCAACTCCCATCCCATCGTCTGCTTCATCTGATACCACCACAACTGTTCAACCGAGGTAATGCCGATGCTGTCCCAATAGAGCCAAACATCATTCGTCGCGGGATCCACATACCCCTCATACGTGGAATAACTGTCGCCCAACACAGAAAAACGAACCGTCGATAACGGCTCCGGGTCTTTATTACAAGAAGTCAGCATAACAGCAACCCATAGTCCTATTATTAATAATACCCCCCTCATCATATCTATCTCTAAATTCTAAATTCTCAATTCTAAATTCTCAATTCTTAATTGTCATTTCCGTTCTTCGGTTCAACGCCCTGTGCTCTTCCGTATCGTTTGGATAAGCAGGTTTCGTTGCACCGTAGCCCTTGGAAGTCATTCTTTCTGAGGCGATGCCTTTATCCATCAGTGCCTGCCTTACCGCCGAAGCCCTCGACTCAGATAACTTTTGGTTATACGCATCGGAACCCACATTGTCGGTGTGCCCCCCCAGTTCCACATAGAGACTGGGATGGTTTTCCATAAAAGCGGCCAGCATGTCAATGCCCTCACGTGAGTCCTCCGTAAGCTCCGAGCTATTGAACTCAAACTGGATATTCACCAGCTGGATCACAGTACCCGGTTTCAAGTCTTCCACCATGAAGTCATATACATTGACTGGCTCTGGTTTTAACTCATCGTCATTCAGCTGGAAAGCATAGATATCATAACCTCCATACCCCCCTTCACGGATGGAAGAAATCAATGCGGTATGACCATCGGCGGCGACAATAAAGTTAATCTCATCGCCTGGGGTGTTGATGGGATAGCCCAAATTAACCGGTTCTGACCATTCGCCTGACTCATCACGGCGACTCACAAAAAGGTCATAGCCACCCATTCCCATACGGGTATCCGAGGAAAAATACAAGGTTTTGCCATCAGGATGCAGAAAAGGAGCCATCTCAGTGCCTTTGGTATTGATGACAGGACCAAGACTCACCGGCTCTGACCAATGACCGTTTGCATCACGATAGCAATGGTAGAGGTCTGCGTCACCACCCCGGCGAGAAGCGAAAAACAATTCTTTTCCGTCAAGGCTCAGACAAGGTTGGGAATCCCATGCCGGATCATTAACTCCTTCGCCCAAAGGACGTGCCTGACCCCAAAATCCACCCTGTACATCCTTAACTGCATGATACAAGTCGCATCCCTGATGATGCCGGTCAATACCACAAATGGTAAAAAACAGCTCATCTTTTTTATACGAAAGGAAAGCCGCTCCAATATGATCATCCAACGTTGAATCCACCGAAAACCGCGAAGAAGGATACCACTGTCCGTCCGCTTTTTTTGAGATGAAAAGTCCTTCTTTGGCATAAGCCCACGACGCTTCTGTATAACGTTTGGTGAAAAGCAATTCATCCCCTGCGAGTTCCAAGGCGTTGACATATTCATCATCCGCCGAGTTAACAGAGGCTCCAAGGTTAATCGGGTTAAAATCAACAGGATGCTCCACTGCGTCCAAACGAAAACGCGCCTCGGCAAGCATCCTTACCGCCTTCTCATCATTGGCTTGATTGCCAGGGGCTGCCTTTTGGAACCACTCGATCAGCCCAATCTCCTCGGAATAACGCATACGTTTGTCGTAAAGTCCGGCAAGTGTCAGAGCAGCAGGAGGAAAGAGCAGAGAGTCAGCAGCCAAGGCATGTTCATAGCCCTCCATAGCTTTCTCCATGTCACGAGTCTCCATTCCAATCTCCCCTTGTAAGAGCCAGGCCTCAGCAAAACCAGGCTCGGCATTCAAGGCTTTCCTTAGCTGTTGGTCAGCCTTCTCATAGTCACGCTCCATAAACGACTGTCGCGCAGCCTCGTAAGCTTTCAACGCCTTTTTCGAGGGCTGAGCCACACCTGAACAAACAGTGGCCAGCAATATGACAAGGAAGAGAATACGCATAAAGAAAACTTAAATATTTAAAATTCAATGAGTTAATTGATTATCTTTTTGAATCCACTTATTAAAGTCCACCACAAATACACGAGCTGTGGCTGTAGGTGAAGTCTCGGCTGAAAGATAGCACTTACCGTGATCAAAAAAGCAAATGCCTTCCGTTTGTGAACCCAAATAGTTATGCAGTTCAAAACGCCGGTTTGAAAGCTTCACACCCGCGTCATCAAAGTCGTAAATCAGATAAAGGAATGGCAACCAAATGTTTTTCACATATCCCACCAGTACCAACATCCGACGCTCCTCATCGTAATCCGCACCCGTAATCAGTCCCTGAGAATCAAATCCATTGACCACCTCGGCGACATAAGTCCCTGGTTTTTTCGGCAGTCGATACAGGCGGGTAGTCCCAGTAGCCCAGCCTTTACTGAACAGATACAGATAATCCTTTGTGGCAAACATCGCTTCACAGTCAAAATCGTGTTCATGCTTTTGATAGTCAAAGCAGGTCTGGTCAGCGAAGCTAAAATGGATGGTTTCGACGGTGATGGAAGCGTCGCCTTCCTTAGGAATCTGTGACAGCGGAAAGGTGAAGACACGCAAGTTTTTCCGTTTGCCTTTGTTATTCCCGAAGTCGCCCACGTAAACCCTTTTTCCGTCGGTACAGACATCCTCCCAGTCTTTGTTTTCCACATTGGCGAGGGTGATTCTCTGAACCACCTCGAAAGTAAGCGTGTCGAGGCCATAAAGAACAGGTTTCCCACCACTGTCGTTATGAGTCCACAGCCTACCGTTGTGGAAAAACAGGCCAGAGGTCTCCCTTACCTCTTCAGGAAGCAGGGCTTTAAACGCTGGGCTGAACAAAGGCGAATAAGCAGCATGTCCCTCCTCTTGCGCCCACAGAAGAGGTAAGGCGAAGAAGAGGAACAAGATGATCGAGAGAAATCTTCTCATTTCTTAGGATAGACCACGCCCTTGGCCGCTTTCAAGGTGTTCTGAAGCAAAGAGACGATGGTCATAGGGCCAACACCACCCGGGACGGGAGTGATCTTCGAGGCCACTTTGCACACCTCATCATAATCGACATCACCCAAGATCTTGTAACCCTTGGGGCTGTTAGGATCGTCGATACGATGGATACCCACATCGATGACCACGGCACCGGGTTTCACCATGTCGGCGGTCACAAAGCCTTGCTTGCCGATAGCAGCGACGATGATATCTGCCTGTCGTGTAATCTCAGGCAGGTTCTTCGTCCGGCTGTGGCACAGGGTGACGGTGGCATCGATGCCTTTTCGTGACATGAGTACCGCCATCGGGGTTCCCACGATGTTGGAGCGTCCAAGGACGACCACATTTTTACCTGCTGTTTCGATGCCCGAACGTTTGACAAGCTCCATGATACCATTAGGGGTGGCAGGCACAAAGCAAGGCAGTCCCAGTTGCAGGCGTCCCACGTTGATACTAGTGAACCCATCGACATCTTTGGCTGGATCGATAGCATTGATGATTGTATCCTCGTCAATATGTTTCGGTAACGGCAGTTGGATGATATAGCCATCGATTTCAGGATCGTTATTCAAGAACTCCACCGTCTTGAGCAGCTCCTCTTGGGTGGTCTTTACAGGAAGGCGATAAACCGAGGAGGTCATACCCACCGAATGGCAGGCCTTTTCCTTGGAAGCCACGTAAGTTTGGCTGGCACCGTCCTCACCCACGATCACAGCAGCGAGATGCGGGGCATTCAAGCCATGGTCGATCATGTCAGCCACTTCGGCTGCAATTTCTTTTTTGATTTGGTCGGCAATCAGTTTGCCATCAATAATATTATTATCCATATTAATATCTTATTAATTAAATCTCGATTCTTATTTCTTCCTCATAGCATTTGCCATTCGCATGATTTTCTTTCCGCCGCCGGTGGTCATCATACGCATCATCTTGGCGGTCTCCTCGAATTGTTTGACCAAGCGGTTCACCTCGACGATAGAGGTACCGCTACCCATGGCGATACGTTTGCGGCGAGAGCCATTCAGCAAGCTGGGGTTCTCACGTTCAGCGGGGGTCATCGAATAAATAATAGCCTCAATGCTCTTGAAGGCGTCGTCATCGATCTCCTCGTTTTTCAAGGCTTTGTCCATGCCCGGGATCATACTTGCCAGCTCCTTGATGTTACCCATCTTCTTGATTTGCTGGATTTGTTTGAGGAAATCATTATAGTTGAACTCGTTTTTAGCCAGTTTTTTCTGGAGACGTTTTGCTTCCTCCTCGTCGAATTGCTCTTGGGCGCGTTCCACAAGAGAAACGATGTCGCCCATGCCGAGGATACGGTCCGCCATACGTTTCGGATAGAACACGTCGAGCGCATCCATTTTCTCACCGATACCCACAAATTTGATAGGTTTCTCCACCACGGTACGGATGGTGAGTGCGGCACCGCCACGGGTATCACCATCGAGTTTGGTAAGTACCACACCGTCGAAGTCGAGACGGTCGTTGAATGCTTTGGCCGTATTGACCGCATCCTGACCGGTCATGGAATCCACCACAAAGAGTGTCTCATGAGGATGGACAGTCTCCTTGATGTTGGCAATCTCGTTCATCATCTCCTCATCGACTGCAAGACGACCAGCGGTATCGATGATCACCACATGTTTGTTCTGACGTTTGGCATATTCGATGGCATTTTGTGCAATCTGAACCGGATTCTTGTTGCCGTCTTCGCTATACACTTCCACCTCCACCTGTTGTCCAAGCACTTTCAGCTGATCGATAGCGGCGGGACGATAGACGTCGCCGGCGACCAGAAGCACCTGCTTGCTCTTCTTGCGTTTCAGGTAATAAGCCAGCTTGGCGGAGAAAGTAGTCTTACCAGAACCTTGCAGACCCGCAATCAAAATGATGCTCGGCTGTCCTTTGAGGTTAATGTCCTCATGCTCACCACCCATCAGCTCAGCCAGCTCGTCATGCACAATCTTGACCATCATCTCACCCGGCTTCACCGAAGTCAGGATCTGCTGGCCCAAGGCCTTTTCCTTGATGGTATTGGTGACATCCTTCGCGATTTTATAGCTGACGTCCGCATCTAACAACGCGCGACGAATCTCCTTCATCGTGTCGGCAACATTGACCTCCGTGATATATCCTTGTCCTTTCAAGATCTTGAACGATCTCTCTAATTTTTCGCTTAAACCTTCAAACATAGTCTTACTTAATTATTTGGAGCGCAAAGGTAAGAAATAATTAGGAATTATGAATTAAGAATAATGAATTATGACTATTTTTGCAAAACAAAACTATTTCATGAATCATGGTCAAAGAAAATCTTTTGAAAATTAAGGCTACGATCCCCGAGGGTGTGACCCTTGTCGCCGTTTCCAAAACCAAACCTGTTAGCGACATCCAAGAAGCCTACGATGCCGGACAACGTATCTTCGGAGAAAATCACGCCTTGGAGATGCGTGACAAACACGAGGAACTGCCGAAAGACATACAATGGCATTTCATCGGTCATCTACAGACCAACAAAATCAAATACATCATCCCATTTGTCACTTTAATCCATAGCATCGACACCGCCAACCTGTTAGAAGCAGTGAACAAAGAAGCGAAAAAACACGACCGCGTGGTAGATTGCCTGTTGCAGTTCCATATTGCGCAGGAAGAGACCAAATTCGGACTCGACATGGAAGAGGCAAGGCAGCTACTGGACTCGGAGGCCTTCAAACAGATGGAGAATGTGCGTATCTGCGGCGTGATGGGCATGGCCACTTTCACGGATGACGAAGCAGAGGTGCGCAAAGAGTTCAAACATTTGAAAGAGATATTTGAGACCTTAAAACGCGATTACTTTGGCAACCAGACCCAGTTCAAGGAAATCTCTATGGGCATGTCGGACGATTATCCGATTGCCATCGAAGAGGGAGCCACCCTCGTCAGGGTCGGAAGCAAAATCTTTGGAGCGAGAAACTACAATTAAGAGAAGACAGCAGACAAAAGTTAGAAGAAGCGGGAAGATATGTTTATAACAATTCTTTTATTAATATTTGGGTTTGTGGCTTTGATTTTGGGAGCCAACTGGCTTGTTGACGGAGCCACCAGCGTGGGCATCCGCGCCAAGTTGTCGCCATTAATCATCGGGTTGACGATTGTGGCCTTCGGCACCTCATTGCCCGAGTTGATCATCAACGTGTTTTCCTGCATCAAAGGCAGTTCAGGACTGGCCATCGGTAACATCGTGGGAAGCAACATCATGAACATCCTTTTTATCCTTGGGGTAGCCTCCATCATTTACCCCATTGATGTGAGCCGTATCTCTATCCGGCGTGATATCCCGGCAGGTTTTGTAGCCACGGGTGCTTTATTCGTGTTTGCCAATTACACCTGGGGGAGCCTCTCCATCAACTGGATTGAAGGCGTGTTATTGCTGGTCATGGCCGCTTTTTATCTATTCCTCACGATGAAAAAAAACGAGTCACCCAGCAATGAAGTAGAGGCCGTACAGATTCCGTTGCCATGGTGGAAAACCATCTTATTCCTTGTGTTAGGCATCATTGGGCTTTACCTTGGCGGCGAGTTGGTCTCCAACAACGCTCAAAAAATTGCCAAAGCTTGGGGCATGAGCGAAGCCATGATTGGTTTGACCGTAGTGGCCATGGCCACCTCGTTGCCCGAACTGATCACTTCAATAGTAGCCGCCACCAAAAAGAACTCAGGCATTGCCATCGGCAACGTTCTGGGTTCCAATATCTTGAATATCTTTGTGGTATTGGGCATCAGTGGACTGATTACCCCCCTGCAATTTGACAATCAACTGAACAGCACCCTGCTGTTTCTCTTCGGTGCCAACGCCCTGATGACCCTGTTCGTCTTTACAGGGAAAGGAACCAAGCTTTCCCGTTTTGAAGGTGTCTTGATGTTATGCGCCTTCATTGGTTTTATGACCTATACTGTCATATCTAAATAAAAAGAGGGCGTCGAAACCGACACCCTCTTTGAACAGAGTTGACTGTTTTTATCGTTCAGTCTTATCTTCCAGCTGGAACGCTTTCATGACGGCTTCGTAGTTGCTATAGTCAACATCAGAGCGGGATTCATAGAGGCTGGCAGCGATGACCACGATCTTGAAACGGTGTTCATCCGGACGGTATCCATTAAAGAAATCATTTTCAGTCCAGAAAATCGACACCCCTTCGTCATAGCTTGCGACCTCTATGGAAGAGGAATAGAAGCCCTCTTGTCCTGTTTGCGAATCAACAGCTGAATAATAGAATGTTAAAGGAACCTGGCGCCAATTGTTGGTGCCACTTTCCATATAAACCAGCACTGCGCCATAATCGGTAATATCTTCAGTGATAGCTCTGTAGTCGATATCGACACGCCAGGAAGTGTTGTTATCCCAATACCAGTCGTTCGAATGAATTGTTACTGTTGAAGATGCTACATTGGCATTACCTTGGGGACCTTGAGGACCTTGAGGACCACGGCATGAGGCCATGACAACCATTGCCAAAAGCGCCATGCAAATTGCTTTTACCTTTTTCATGATGTTTGTAGTTTTTATTATTAATTCTCTTTTTCCAAAAAACAGGGTGCAAACATACAAATATCCCGCCAAATTTTTATAAAACCGTGATAAAAAAAGAAAAAAAAGTAATTTTGCGGCATGAAAGACAAATCATTTCTCGTACATATCGCTGGCGTTGTAGCCATGATCTTTTGGGGCATGTCGTTCGTATGGTCCACTCAGGTTTACCAAAACCTCAACCCCACAGCCACCATCTTTTTGCGTTTAGTGGTGGCAACGATATTCTTTACAGCCATACTCTTCATATTCCGGCTCAATGAAAAAGTCCAGAAAAAACACCTTGGGCTCTTTGCCCTTGCCGCCATGTTTGAGCCATTCCTTTATTTTATCTTCGAGGGTTACGGACTGAAGAACACCTCCCCCGTCATCGGAGCAGGCATCATCGCCTTGATACCTTTGGTCACCCCTATTGCGGCTCGCATCTTCCTTAAAGAGCGACTCACGCCCATGAACATCGTGGGATTTATCATCTCCTTCGTTGGCGTGATCGTAATGTTGCTCAACAAAAACCTTGAGCTCACGGCTTCACCCAAAGGCATCCTCTTTCTGAGCGGTTCAGTGGTGGTGGCTGTCGGCTATTCCATTGCTTTGATACGGCTCACCAAACTCTACAAGCCATTGACTATCACATGGGTGCAAAACATCATCGGAATGATTTACTTCATCCCCCTGACCCTCATCATGGAGCAGTTTGAGCCTTCCAAATTCGCCAACGTGAGCAGCTACATTGTGCCATTGGTCTGTTTGGGTGTTTTTTGCAGTGCCACCGCATACGCCCTGTGGGCATTTGCCTTCAGCAAGCTCGGCGCCTCCAAAGCCAACGTTTACTCCAACCTCATTCCTGTCTTCACCGCCATCTTCAGCTATCTGCTCGCGATAGAAAAAATGACCGCCTTCAAGATTATCGGCATCCTTGTGGTAGTCATCGGACTCGTGCTCTCCCAAATCAAACCCAGGAACAACAAAACAACTGAACAACTGAACAATTAACCAACTTCCATGATTTCCAGCAAGACCAACCCAAAGATAAAAAACCTCGTCAAGCTTCAAAAAGCCTCGGAACGTCGAGAGCAGAACCGCATCCTCATTGAAGGAAAGCGAGAGATTGAACGGGCTCAACAATGTGGTTTTGAGATTGAACAGCTCTATGTTTGCGAATCACTATTAAGAGAGCCCATGGGAATACATGCCTCTTTTGTGGAGACTGTCACTGAGGAAGTTTTCGAGAAAATCGCCTATCGTGAGGGCAGCGATGGTCTCTTAGCAGTAGCCATCCCAAGATATAAAAGTATCAGCGAGTTCAAACCCAAGAAAGACGCCTTGATTATTGTACTTGAGACCGTGGAGAAGCCGGGCAACCTCGGAGCCGTGATGCGTACCGCTGACGCCGCTGGTGTGGATGCGGTCATTGTTGCAGATCCCGCCACCGACCTCTTCAATCCCAACGCCATACGAGCCAGCATCGGTTGCCTCTTCAGCGTACCGGTGTATGCCTGTTCCACCGAAGAATGCATTGAATGGCTGAAGAAAAACGGCATCACCATTTACTGCACCTATCTGAAAGCCTCCATCGACTACCTCGACGCTGACTTCCGTAAGGCTTCCGCCATTGTGATGGGCACCGAGGCTACTGGCATCTCACAAGCATGGGTGGATGCCGCCGACCAAAATATCATCATCCCTATGAACGGCATCGCCGACTCGCTCAACGTGTCAGTGACCACCGCCATCGTCACCTTCGAGGCTGTCAGGCAACGCAGAAAATCATGAAAAAAGACTACTTGCTGCTTCATCTCTCTGTCTTTATCGCTGGTTTCACTGGCGTGCTGGGACGGCTCATCACCTTGGATTCTGCGATTTTGGTGTGGTGGCGCATGGCTGCGGCTGCACTTATCATGGTTGCTTTTTTAGCGATAAAAAAACAGCTGAACAAATACAAACTGAACGACTTATTACCGATGGGCGGTGTGGGATTGTTGCTGGCACTCCATTGGGTGTTTTTCTACGCCAGCATCAAGGCTTCCAACGTCTCCATTGGCGTGGTCTGTTTTTCATTGGTAGGATTTTTTACTGCCCTGTTGGAGCCCATCATCAACAAGCACACATTTTCGGCACGGGAGTTTTTGTTCAGCCTGTTCACCATACTCGGCATCTATTTGATCTTCCAATTCGATTCAAGATACAGGCTGGGTATTGTTTTTGGCGTGATTTCCTCAGCGTTATATGCTTTGTTTGCCATCGCCAATCAAAGGGTCGGCAAACATTATGAACCCAAAAACATGTTGCTTTGGGAGATGGTCGGTGGACTGATTGGGCTGACTTGTCTGCTACCTTTATATAATAGGTTCATCCCTGTTGGAAGGCTATTTCCCGCAGGCATGGATTATCCCTATTTAGCTTTCATGGTGGTAGTTTGCACCATTGGACTATGTCTGCTGCAAATCATTGTATTGCAAAAGATCTCGGCTTTCACCGTTAACCTGACCTATAATCTTGAGCCCGTCTATAGCATCATCCTGTCTATGTTCATCTTCAACGAATACAAGGAACTGAATTTTTCGTTTGCAATCGGCATTGCGCTGATTATCTTATCAGTGGTGCTACAAACAATTTACTCGATTAAAGACCACAGAGATTAAAACCCGGGCCTCACCCCCCGGCCCCCTCTCCACTGGAGAGGGGGAGCGTTCTACCTGGGGGCTTTTTCTACCGAGATTAAACCCCTAACGGGGTGTTCCCAAAAACACAAATCTCTTTCTACCGAGATTTAACCCCTAACGGGGTATTCCCCTAAAATCACAAATCTCCTTCTACCGAAATTTAACCCCTAACGGGGTATTCCCAAAAGCACAAATCTCTTTCTACCGAGATTAAACCCCTAACGGGGTATTCCCAAAAGCACAAATCTCTTTCTACCGAGATTAAACCCCTAACGGGGTATTCCCAAAAGCACAAATCTCTTTCTACCGAGATTAAACCCCTAACGGGGTATTCCCCTAAAATCACAAATCTCCTTCTACCGAGATTTAACCCCTAACGGGGTATTCCCAAAAGCACAAATCTCTTTCTACCGAGATTAAACCCCTAACGGGGTATTCCCCTAAAATCACAAATCTCCTTCTACCGAGATTAAACCCCTAACGGGGTAGCTCCCTCTAAATTCTTAATTCTAAATTCTTAATTCTTAATTCACAATCCGTACCCGAACGAAGACAGGATAATGATCTGAGGGATTGCGACGGATGTAGTTGTCAAATGAAATTTCCTGTGGGGCATCGGCAGATTTGAGAGCCTCTTCCGTGTCATCGGGGGTCCAATAGCTATTGGTAAGGACCCCGTACGATTCGACCTGGGTGTCGGATGAGACGAACACATGGTCAATACGGCTAGTTGTGTAGTATTCCGTCTTGAAGGCATTGAAGGTACCGTTTTCAGCGAAACGGATGCGGGCGGCATCGTAGGAGTCTTTCAAGATACCCGACTCAGTGAAGATCGTGTAAATCTCATTATTCTGATCCACGTTGAAGTCGCCCGTGATGAAGACCGGAGCACCCTTTGCGATCTCTTTGACCTTGGCTACCACCAACTTGGCCGCCTCGCGACGAGCCACCACGCCCACATGATCCATGTGGAGATTGAAGAAATAGAACGTCTTCTCTTTTTGTTTGGGAGCCCTGCGGAACAGACCTCTTCGGCATGGTTGTTCTGGGACTGTCATGCAGAACTTGCCCCAAGTGCAAAGGCGAATACAAGCAGCATCCCAGCCAAGGCCTGGTTTGTCGGGGGTCTCGCTGAGCCAGAAATCACCGTGGTCAATGAGTTTTACTCTATCTTTCTTATAAAAGATAGGCTCATATTCGCCCGCTTGTTTGCCATCGTCACGCCCAATGCCAATATAGTCATAGCTATCAAGGGCAGCCAGCATGTCATGCAGCTGGCCGTGAAGCACTTCCTGCGCCCCGAAAATCACTGGAGCCATGAAGTTCACTTGATCGCAGATGACCTGACAACGTTTAGGCCATTGGTTACCCTGGACGCTGTCGTTCCAGTTTTTGTAACGGATGTTATAGGAGCCCACAAGAATTTCTTGGGCATTCAGTTGGAAGACTGCCACAAATAGCAGCGCAGTGAGAAGGAGCTTTTTCATAAGGTCATTTTTTATCTTTGCAAAGATAATAATTCATCCGATATTATTATCATTCTCCTATAACGAACGAGCACTCAGCTTGTAATACCTGCTCCCAAACACAAACATCTCTTCACTGAAAACAAAGCCCACGCTTTCATAATACTCTTGAAGACGAGGTTTATCCTTATCAACAAGAAGGGTAACCTTTTGAAAACCATTGTCTAAGGCATAAGCCATACGGTTACGCATCAGCATTTTGCCAATACCAGCGCCCCTAAAGTCAGAAAGGACAGCCATGCTGTCGAGATAGAATTCACCCGGGCCAGTTTCCATCGCATTTTGGCTTAAATCCATGCCCGAGGTTTGCTGCACAAGGCCAAAGGTCTTAGCCCGAAGCGCCGCATAACGAGCTCCGTCGTAAGCCACCAAAGCACCAACCACCGTACCCTGAACTTCAGCTATGCTAGTGTTACGAAAACTATATAAGGTGTCATCCATGCGGCAAAGTGCTACCAAATGTTCAAAGATGGGTTGTTGTTCCGCAGGAATGACATCACCCAAATCAAGCATGTCAATACCCGCCAACACCACACGAGCGATAAATGGCGCATCGGTTACCACAGCATCGCGAATAACGAGGTCGTTTATCATGTTATCTCAGTTTATTTCGTTGATAATGAGGTGCTACCACAAGGACAAAAAAGACCAATGACACCAATACGGATGCCGAAGCGACCAGATAGGCGGTAGCAAACGAAAAATGCTCCGCCAACATACCGCCCGAGAAGATACCGATACCCAAGCCGAGATCCCAGGAGGTCAAGTAGGTGGATGTAGCCGTACCTCGCTGAGCATTGGTAGCCAAGTTGATGAACAAGGCGTTGAACGAAGGGAAAGAAGCACCGAAGCCCAAGCCACAACACAAGGCAATCAGCAGAAAAGCCACTGCGGTGTAAGTCTCTCCCCAGGCATTGACATAATGGCAAAGACCCAGCCCCAGCAAGGCAAAGACCGTGATGCCAAGACCCAGAGCAATGGTGTGAGTGACTTTGCCCTTATCCACCATCCTACCCGCAAACAAACGCGAGGCAATCAAGCCCACGGCATACACTGTGAAAAACAAACCACTACTGATAGTCAAGCCCATCTCCTTGGCATACAAGGCAATATAATTGGAAATCTGTCCGTAGGCAAAGGCCAGCAACAAAAAGGAAATCCCCGCTAACAATCCTTTGACCAAGATAAAACGGTCAAGCGAGATGGGCGGACGCTTCACGGGTGGACGCACTTTGGTCTGGATTCGTGAAGCAAACAATGCTGCCAAGAAACTACACCCCATACAGCCCATGAAAATGGCATTGAAACTAAGATGCTCATACACAAAAAGCCCTACCATCGGCCCCACCGCCATAGCGATGTTGTTGGCCACGCCATAATAACCAATGCCCTCTCCCCTGTGTTCCGAGGGAACCACGTCAATGACTAAAGTATTACCACCCACCGAGGTGAGACCAAAAGCCAAACCATGAACAATACGGATGACAATCAGCGTGGTGATGGTGGTGGCGAAAGGATATCCACAGAAAATCGCTGTAAAAAGCGACAATGCCAACAAATACAATGGCTTACGTTTGAAGGTATCCATCATGTAACCCGAGAAAGGACGCACGACCAACGTAGCCAAGGTGTAACACGAAATCACCGTGCCGATAATGGCATTGCTCCCCTGAAATTGCTCGATGATAAAGAAAGGCAACACAGGAAGCAGAAGATAAAATGAAAAGAAAAACAAGAAGTTAGCAGCACAAAGGCATAAGTAATTCTTATTAAAAAGCTTCTCCTCCATGATCTCGATACGGTTTTCAGCCCGCAAAATTATACTTTTTTATGCTATGAAGTATTCATTATTCCAATGCTTTTCCTTATTTTTGCAGTAAAGAGTGATGATAAAATGGAACTACTGGAATTATACGACAACGATCTCAGGCCAACCGGGCAGATTGTAGAGCGCGGACAGCTGATTCCACAAGGTCTGATGATTCCCATTGTTGCAGTCTTCATACACAACAACGAAGGAAAATATCTCATCCAGAAAGTCTCCCCCAACAAAGGAAGCTATTATGCCACCACCGCAGGACACGTCAAGGCGGGAGAGCGCGACTTCACCATTTCCATGCTCAGGGAATTAAAAGAAGAGTTGGGGTTATCCGTCACGAAAAGCGAACTTAAACTATTGAGAATCAGAAGATACGGGTATAAATTCACCTTACTCTACATGTTAAAAAGCAATATTCCGATTGAGATGTTGAAACTTCAGCCAGAAGAAGTGGATTCGGTAAAATGGATGAGCCGAGAAGAAATAGAACAGCTTTGCCACGAAGGACTGTTCAACAAAATACATTATCAACTGCTCATCGATTGTGAAGAAAGGCTGAATTCCCTTCATCTTCCGTCGAAGTAATACGCCTATTTTATATCTTTGCAAAACCATTTCAATTCAAAAAAGAACAGAATCATTTTTAATCATAAAAGAAAAACAGCATGATCGCAAAAGAATTACTCGATCCGAGAAGTATTGTCGTTGTGGGCGCCTCCACCGACATCCACAAACCAGGTGGCAAAGTTTTGAAAAACCTATTGGAAAGTCCTTTCAAGGGGCAGGTCTATACTGTCAACCCGAAAGAAGCTGAGGTCCAGGGCATTAAATGCTATGCCAAAGTGGACGACCTTCCTCAGGTCGATTGCGCCATTCTCGCCATCGCAGCCAAATATTGTCCTGCGACAGTTGACCTGTTGGCAAAGGAGAAAGGCACCAAAGGTTTTATCATCGTATCCGCCGGTTTCGGAGAGGAGAATGCCGAGGGTGCGGCTTGGGAACGTCATATCGCCGACACCATCAACAGTGTGGGCGGTTCATTGATCGGCCCCAACTGCACTGGTTTCCTCAACAACAACTACTGCGGTGCATTCGACACCCCAATCCCGACTCTCGATCCCCATGGTGTTGACTTCATCACTGGATCAGGAGCCACAGCAGTGTTCATCAAGGAATATGGCATCAGCAACGGTTTGACATTCAACAGTGTATGGGCTGTAGGAAACTCCGCCCAATTAGGTATCGAGGATGTGCTCGAGCATTTGGACGAGACCTTTGACCCGGAGAAGAGCAGCCGTGTCATCATGCTGTATATGGAAAAGATTTCCAACCCGCAGAAGATGCTCAAGCACGCCCGTTCACTCATCCTGAAGGGCTGCAAGATCGCCGCCATCAAGTCGGGAGGTTCCGCTGCCGGCAGCCGTGCAGCCAGCTCGCACACAGGCGCTTTAGCCACCTCTGACGTCGCTGTCGATGCCCTGTTCCGCAAAGCCGGCATCGTCCGCTGCCAGAACCGCCAGGAACTCACCACCGTTTGCGCCATCTTCATGCATCCCGAGGTGAAAGGCAAGAACATGGCTGTGATCACCCATGCCGGAGGTCCCGCCGTGATGCTCACCGACGTGCTCTCTAATAACGGCATGGATGTGCCGCATATCGAAGGCCCCAAGGCTCAAGCTCTGCTCGAGAAACTCTACAATGGATCCTCCGTGGGCAACCCGATTGACTTCCTCGCCACTGGTACCGCCGAACAGCTCGGCTACATCATCGATGCTTGCGAGAACGACTTTGATGAAATCGACAGCATGTGCGTCATCTTCGGTTCCCCTGGACTGTTCCAAAACTACGAAGTATATAAGGTATTGGACGAGAAGATGAAGACCTGCAAGAAGCCTATCTTCCCCATCCTGCCCTCCATCATCAACGTGAAAGACGAGATCGCCGACTTCATCAACAACAAGCACCGGATTAACTTCCCCGAGGAATGTGTGTTCGGCAACGCTCTTTGCAAGATTTACAACACGCCAAAACCGCAACCCGAGAATGTGCCGATGCCTACCATCGATGTGAAACGCATCCGTGAAGTTATCGACAGCTGCGAGAACGGCTATATCGACCCCGACAAGATCTACCAGCTCCTCGACGCCGCTGGCATCGCCCAAAAACAAATACGAGTGGTCGATCAGAAACAACAGGCTGTTGACTTTGCCAACGAGGTGGGTTATCCGCTCGTGATGAAGGTAGTCGGTCCTGTGCATAAATCCGACGTGGGTGGCGTGACTTTGAACGTCCGCGACATCGAGACAGTGCAGAAGGAGTTTGACCGTTTGATGGCCATCAAAGACACATACGCAGTGGAGATGTACCCGATGCTCGACGGAACAGAAGTTTATATCGGCGCCATCCGCGATGCCAAGTTCGGCCATCAGGTGTTCTTTGGTCTGGGCGGCATCTTCATCGAGGTGCTCAAAGACGTGCAAAGCGCCCTTGCGCCCGTCAGTGTGGATGAGGCCAAAGACCTGCTGACGAAGCTCCGTGGCTACAAGATCCTGCAAGGAGTCCGTGGCCAACAACCCGTCAACATCGATGTCTATGCCGAGCAAATCGCACGAGTGAGCGCCTTGGTGATGGCCGCACCCGAGATTGCCGAGATGGACCTCAACCCGCTCCTCGGCAACCCAAAGAACGTGGTCGCAGTAGATGCCCGAATCAGAATCGAAAAATAATAGCGTATGATTACCAACCGTTCCCTCATATACCTGGTTTATGCCGCTTTGGTGCTTTTCACCTTTTTCGGCGACAAACTGTTGAAAAAAACCGACAAGAAGTCACGTGCTTTCGGTTATCTCATTTGTATCCTCGGCGACCTAGGCATTTTGGGATACGGTCTATGGCTCTATTTCAAATACAAGGAAACCAACTATGAGGTTGCCTCCCAAACGGGTTTTGTCCTGGGAGGCATCCTCTTTGGTGTCTGCGTGTTGTGTCTGTTAGGACGGTATTGGCAGAACAAAGAAATCGACAAACGCAACTCGAAAACATGAAAAAGACTATCTGTACAGTCTGTTTTATTTTTGTCTGCCTCTTAATGCTCAGAGCGCAAACGGACACTGTACACTACTCTTTGCCAGGCGGTTTCTATGAAACATCTTTCGCGCTAACACTCCGCTGCCAGGAAGGCCATCACATCCGTTATACCACCAACGGTCACACGCCCACCGCGACATCAACCTTATACCAAAACCCCTTATTTCTCGACGAACGGCTCTTTTCCGACACAGACATTTACAAGGCGCAAATCTCGCCGGATTATTTGGTCTATGTCCCCGATTCCGTCCGTCATATCATCGTGATACGAGCCGCCGTTTTTGATGCTAACGACTCCTGTATCGGCCCAACCGTCACCAATAGCTATCTCATCCACAGTTTAGGATTTGAGGAAAAAGAGCTTGTTGTGGTCTCCATTTGTGCCGACTCCCTATCGCTTTTTGACTATAACACTGGACTGTTTGTCCCAGGCGTTTTTTATGACCCCAACGACCCCGAACACACGGGAAACTATTATCAAAAAGGAAAAGACTGGGAGCGTCCCGTTAATGTGGAGTTCTACGAGCCCGATGACAACACCGGCATCAACCAGATTTGTGGCTTGAGAACTCATGGGAACCGTTCAAGGCGCTATCCCGCTAAAGGGATGAAAATCTATGCCCGTGAAGAATATGGCATCAAAAGATTCAAACACGCCTTTTTTAATGACACGCCTATTGATAGTTATAAACGACTGGTTCTCAAACCATTCGCTAATTTCGAACCCTATTCAGGAATACAAGACCCTTTTTGCTGCAAAATGGCCGTGCTACTCGGCTTAGAAGCCCCTCATAGCCGACCGATCATCGTGTATCTCAACGGGGAATATTGGGGCATCTATTTCCTTCAGGAAAAGATGGATGACCATTATTTAGAAGACCATTTTGGTGTTAACACAGTCCTTTGCAACATCATCAGTCATTGGAAAGGCATTGTTGATTGCGGAAACAACACCAACTTTTTGGCCATGATGGAATGGTTCAACCAGGCGGATCTTTCCAATGACTCAGTTTATCTGCATGCCGGCGAGCTCATCGACATCGATAATTTCATTGATTATAATGTCTTGCAGACCTTCATCGGAAACTGGGACTGGCCTGGCAACAACATGCGTTGCTGGCAAGAAGGCCACAGCCGTTGGCGGTGGATATTTTTTGATGGAGACGCCACGCTTATGAGCGATGACTTAGACGAATTTGCCAACGCTGCTGTTTACGAGCCTCCCACCACCTGGATCAATTTCCCTGAAGCCAAGTTGTTGCTGGGCAAGCTCATGCAAAACAACCATTTTAAAACCGCCTTCAAGAAACGAGCATACGAGCTTTGTGATGGGTTGTTTCTTTCTGAGAACACCGCACCCATTTTAAACGAGTTGATTGAGACGCTTCGTCCGAGAATCCAAGATCAGAGACATCGTTTTGGTTATCCACCCACCGATGCTTTATGGAACCACGGTAATGATGTGATTCAGACCTATCTCCATCATCGGGTGGAAAATTACCTCAACGCTTTAGAAAAGTTCTGCTCTGTTGGAGAAAGTGATGATCTTCTCCATGGAAAACCGCCTTTTTACTGTTTCCCGAATCCCTCTGACGGTCACTTTTGGATTCAGCTGAACGAGCCAAACAACGAAATTGTTGAGTTCCAAATCTATGATATTACCGGCACCTTGATACACAAGGGATCCCTCATCCCCCATGAAAACTCAAAATTCTCGCTTAACATCCCCCATCATAAAGCCGGTCTCTATCTTGTCAAGATTGGAAATCAAACGCAACGTATTGTCATTCAATAATCAATTAAAATGAAGAAATCGGATTTTATCACCCTCATCGCAGTAGCCGCAGTAATCTGTGGTTTTGCTTTCATCCCTGGTGCTTGGCAATGGTTCAACACCACCACCGCCCATCACGGTTTGTTGATGAGTTTTTTCAAGTTCGCCATTTTAGGTACCTTTGGAGAGATGCTGGCCTTGCGCATCCGGGAAGGGGTATATCACAAGAAAGGCTTCGGCCTGTTGCCCAAAATGCTGGTTTGGGGTGTGCTGGGTGTGGTCATCGCATCAGCCATGACCATCTTCAAGACAGGCACCGTTAAATTACTGGATGGAGGCTTCCACTTAGACGGCAAAGCTGCGCAATGGTTCGCCGGCAGTCTCAGCTGGGGTAAATTCTTTGTGGCACTCTGCGTCAGCGTGTTAATGAACACCTTGTTTGCACCAGTGTTCATGACGTTCCACAAAATCACCGACATCCATATTGCCGAAACAGGAGGCACTTTAAATGGATTCTTTAGTAGTCCTTTGAAAATCAGAGAGGCTCTTTCAAAGAAAATCAACTGGGATATCCAATACGGCTTTGTCTTTGCCAAGACCATTCCGTTGTTCTGGTATCCCGCTCACACCATCACCTTCCTGTTGCCACCCACGTTACAAGTGCTGTTTGCGGCATTCCTCGGCGTGGCTTTGGGTGTCATTTTAAGTATCAAGAAATAGAGGAAACCATGCCGTTGAAAAAATGGATGGTTTTGCTTCTTGTGTTGGGCGGGTCCCTCGTTGGCTTAGCGCAGGAAGAACGAGTGCTATTCTCTTCCAGGGGAGGTTTTTATGATCAAAGCTTCCCTCTTAGCCTCGCATGTTATTTTACGAACCATCATATCCGATTTACCACCAACGGCTCCTCCCCTGACAGCACCTCCACATTATACACCCATCCACTAAACTTGAATGAGGAACTATACTCGAGGTCCAACATTCACACCATCGTCAATTGCATTCCATCAACATATTATCAAGTGGACAGCGTTGAGCATGCGATCGTGATTCGCGCTGCTGTTTTCAATGAAAATGACAGTTGCATCAGCCCCGTGTTCACCAACAGCTATTTCATCCGGTCTCTGGGCTGTGACACCCACCAGCTCCCTGTACTCTCCATCGTCACCGACTCGTTGTCGTTATTCGATTATGAGACGGGAATCTTCATCCCCGGCATCCATTATGATTCATTGGACAGCAAAAGAACAGGCAACTATTATCAGAGAGGCCGCGAATGGGAGCGTTTTGCCAATATGGAGTTTTACGAAACAGACAATAGCGGCATCAACCAACCATGCGGATTACGCACCCACGGAGGAGCCTCACGACGATACCAACAAAAAGGAATGCGACTCTATGCCCGTGAAGAATATGGGAAAAAGAAATTCAACCATCGTTTTTTTGAATCCACCCCAATAGATAAATTCAAACATCTGAACCTGCATCCATTTACTTGCAGCAAATGGCTTCAGACAGGCGCACAAGAATACTTGTCACAAATCGCAGCCTCCAACCTCGACATCGATGTGTTAGGAGTACGACAAACTGTGGTTTTCATCAATGGGGAATATTGGGGAATCTACACCCTTGAGGAATCACCCGATGAGCGTTATCTTGAGAGCCATTACGAAGCCGACCTAGAGAAGGTCAACATCATCAAATATTGGGAACTGTGCCAATATGGGGATTCAACAGATTGGACGGCATTCAAAGAATGGATGCGAAACGCCGATTTGAGCCAACCAGAGGACTCTGCCTACGCCTTTTCGCGAATTGATGCCTCCAACTTCATCGACTATATGCTCTTCGAGACCTACACCGCCAACATCGATTGGCCTCATAACAATGTGCTGCTATGGCAGGCCGAAACAGGATCCCCTTTTAGATGGATCTTTTTCGATGGCGACGGATGTTTCATCGACCCCGATTTCAACGCCCTTGAAAACGCCACACACTCAGGAGGCAATAGCGTGATATTCAATCATTTCCTTGAAAACACTCATTTCAAAAGAAAGTTTGGCAAACGCTATGAACAACTAAAAAGCACCGTTTTCAGTCTATCGTTTATACAACCAATCCTTGAACATTATGCCCATCTCGTTGAAGACGGAATTGCGTCACAGTCAAAACGATTCGGATTCCCCACTAACAAGAGCCAATGGGAAACAGATATCAATAAAATCACAGATTTCATCCTGACTCGTGACCAGTATTTCCAACAAGAGATTCACAAATACATCGCACTGGATGAATTCTACACAAATGCATTACGTTGCTACCCCAACCCCTCCACCGGCTCTTTCCACATCGACTTTCAAGCTGAGACAGATGACAAATTGCCCATTGCGATTTATGATATGAGCGGTCAACTCGTTTATTCCAAAGAAATCCAAGTCAATCCCAATGAGAACACGGTCTTTATCGAGACTCATTTATCCAGAGGTTTTTACTTATTAAGAGTGAAAGACAGCGTTATTCGCATCGCTATTGAAACGACCCCACAGGAATAATCCTTTCAGCACATCAAAACTTTTTTTCAAAAAAACATCATTTTTTCTTGACACCAATGTTTTTTGTTGTATCTTTGCAGTGTACTATTTCACTAATACACTAAAACAATTCAACAAAACATTCAATAAACAATTCAAGAAACCATGATTACCATCAAGAACCTTGACTTCGGTTACAAGAATCAACCGGTCTTCAAGAACATCAGCCTGAACTTCGAAAAAGGCAACATTTACGGACTGCTGGGTGAGAACGGCGTAGGCAAGACCACCCTGCTCAAGCTCATCAGTGGACTCCAGAAACCCTCTGCCGGCGAATGTCTGGTGGATGAGGTTGCTCCCTTCAACCGTTGGCCAGAGACCTTGCAGAAGATTTATTTCATCTCCGAGGACTTTGCCATCCCAGAAGGCACACCTATTAATAATATAAGGGAGCTTGCCCCCTTCTACCCCAACTGTAACGAGGCACAGTTCATGGAACTCTGCAAGGAGATGGAGGTTGATCCCACTCGCAAGTTCGGTGAACTCTCGTTCGGTCAGCAGAAGAAATGTCTGATTGCCACTGCCTTGGCACTCAACACCGACTATCTGCTCTTAGACGAGCCCACCAACGGCTTGGACATTCCCTCCAAGACCCTCTTCCGTCAGGTCATCGCCAAGCACGCCAACGAGAGCCGCACCATCATCATCTCAACCCATCAGGTGAAGGATGTGGAGAATCTCATCGACCCCATCATCATCCTTGACCACGATGAGGTGCTGCTCAAGGCCACCTTCCGGGCCATCACTGACAAGCTCTATTTCGACTACGGCACCGAAAAGGATGACACTGCACTCTACAGCGAGGTGATTCCCGGCGGCTATGTCAACGTCACCCGCAACCCCGAGGGTGTCGATAGCAAGGTCAGCGTGGAGATTCTCTTCAACACCGTGATGAAGAACAAGGAAACCATCAAACAACTCTTTGGATAAGAAAGGGCTAAGTCATGAATAACAAATTCAGTTTCGATCGTTTCGGTCAGGTACTGGCGAAGGACTGGAAGAACTACTTCCGAAACTTCGGCATCTCGCTGATTGTGTGGAGTTGCATTCCCGTCTTAGGCTGGATTACAACCTTAATCTTTGACTTCACCTTGACAATAGAATCAAGAATCTCCACCATCGCCATCTTGGTCTATTCCGTGTTGATCTTCGTCCCCTCCAAGGTCTATGGCAAAGCCAACCTCTCCCGCGACGGTGTCAGCTTTGCCTCTTTGCCCGCCACCAACACCGAGAAGTTCTTCAGCATGTTGATTTACTGCTCCATCCTCACCCCGATCATCGTCGGATTGGGCAGCTGGGCTGTTGATACGCTGCTTGCCTTGCTGCCTTTTGGCGGATTCGAAGGATTTGTGGCGCTTCCCAAAAGCCATCTCGGATCGATCTTGGCAGCCATCGCCTGTTCGATACTGCTGTTTTCGTCCATCTTCCTGTTCGGCAACATGGTTTTCAAGAAGCGCAAAGCCGGCAAGACCATTGCTTGGGGCATGCTCATCATTTTCGTCATCACCATGGTTTTGCAGCTCTTCCACTTCTGGGAAGCCTTTGTCCGCTGGGAATGTTATGGCATTTCGAACCCAGAAATCCTTCCGTGGCTCTTCGATGCCTTCATGCTGGTCTTAGCCATCGTGTTTTACATCCTTACTTATCGTAGAATCAAAAACCAAAAATACTAAATATGAATAACACATTCAATATCAATCGGTTCGGAAAGCTCCTCGCCTACGACGGCAGGAAATACATCCGCAACTTCGGGATCACCCTGGCCATCCTTTGTGGACTGAACCTGGTACTGTGGCTGCTGACCCTCATCTTCGGGTTCACCATGCCCACCTTGCCCCGTTACGGTGTCATCTGGATTGCCATGTTTTTGGGCATCATCATGGTGCCGGCCAAAGCCTTCGGCGACATCAACCTGCCTCGTGAGGGGGTACAATATGCTATCCTGCCCGTCTCCAACCTGGAGAAATACCTCAGTTACCTGTTCTTTTGCCTGCTCACGCCCATTATTATCGTCTTCGGTTCCTGGGCTTTCGACTCCCTGTTGACACTGTTGCCTTTGGGAGGCTTTGAGCATTACATCCGGCATTTTGGATTCGGCAGCCTCATGACCGATTTCTTCGCAGAGCTCGGCGAGATGGCTGGAGAAGACATGAGCGGCAGAGAGATCTTTGACCAAACCTTCATGGACTTCTTCGGACCATCCTATTCATACGCCATCATCCTGAGTCTCATCTTCAACATTGGTCTTTTCATGTTCGGCAACCTGTTGTTCAAGACCCATAAGACCGGAAAAACACTGGCGGTGACCATTGGCCTTTCCTACATCTTGTCGATGATCATGCAGGTCATTCTTCTTGCCAACGGCGGGGCACTCTTTCTTAATCCCGAGAACGTTGACATCGCAACGATTGGCACTCTTACAAACAGAACACTTTTTGCCAGCAACATCCTCCATACGATTCTTACCATTGGCCTTTACATCGGCCTGTTCTTCAAACTAAAAACCCAAAAATATTAAGCCATGGAATTCAACGCACATAAACCCATTTATTTACAGATCTGTTCTCAGATTTACGAGAAGATCCTCGGAGGAGAGCTCAAAGCCGACGACCGGCTGCTTTCCGTCCGCGACCTCGGCATCGAGCTGGGTGTGAATCCTAACACCATCATGCGCTCCTACGAGACCATGCAGACCGCAGGCATCATCTACAACAAACGCGGTATTGGATACTTTGTTTCCGAAAACGCCAAAGAACTGGTGCTCAACGAGATGAAAAACGAATTCATCAACACGGAATTGCCTCAAGTAATTAAAAAGATGCGATTGTTAGGGATTACCATCGAGGAATTTCTTAAATTCGCAAAATAATACTTTAATTCGCATCATTATTATCACAATAAAAAACCATGAAAAAAACCATTCTATTCCTCATTGCCATCTTGGGCTGCACCACGTTGTTTGCCCAAACAGGCCTCAAGACCAAGACCTATCATCTCGACAACGGCCTGAAAGTCGTGTTGTGCGAGAACCACGACCAACCTGAGATTTACGGTGCTGTGTACGTTCATGCCGGCAGTAAGAACGACCCCACAGATGCCACCGGTATGGCCCACTATTTTGAGCATATCATGTTCAAAGGCACCGACCGCATTGGTACCATCAACTGGGAGAAGGAAAAGGTGTATCTCGACAGCATCAGCATGATGTATGACAAGTTACACGAGACTACCGACGCGAAAGAGCGCAACGCCATCCAGATGAAAATCAACGAGCTGTCCATCGCCAGCACCGACTATGCCATCCCCAATGAGGTGGATGTCATCCTCACCCAGATGGGCGGCAAAGGCCTGAATGCAGGCACCAGCTACGACCAAACCATGTTTTTTAACACCTTCCCTGCCAACCAACTCTCGAAGTGGATGGATGTGTATGTGGAGCGTTTCCGCAATCCCGTGTTCCGTCTGTTCCAAAGCGAGTTGGAGGCTGTTTATGAAGAAAAGAACATGTACGGCGACGGACCCATCAACGCCTTCCAGGAATATATGTTCAAAGAGACCTTCGGCGAGCATCCATACGGACGTCCCGTAATCGGCTACACCGAGCACCTGAAGAATCCTCAACCCGCCAAGATGCGCGAATTCTACAACACTTATTATGTCGCCAACAACATGACCCTCATTTTAGTCGGCGACTTCACCATCGAGGATATCGAGCCCATGGTTGCCGAGAAATTCGGCAAATGGCGCAGCGGCAAAATCCCGCCCATGCCCAAGTATGAACTCCCGAAGTTCAACGGCCCCACGGTCAAGGAAGTGCGCATGACTCCCATGAAGATTAGTGCTTTGGTCTTCCCCGGCATCAAGAACTCCGACCCCGACTTGATTCCACTCACAATGGCATGCGGTATCTTCTTCAATGGAGAGACTGGCTTGGCCGACAAGCTGACCCTCGATGGCAAATTGTTGGGCTCCATGATGATGCCTTTGTCATTGGAAGACCAAGGTGCCATTCTGATGCTGATCATCCCCAAGATCCTCGGACAGTCACACGAAGAGGCCGAGAACTTGGTCTTTGAATGCCTTGACCAACTGAAACGCGGCGAATTCAGCGACGACCTGTTTGAAGCGATGCGCATGAGCATTCTGATGGACCGACTGAGAGCTACTGAAAGCCTTAGCAAAACCGCCAACCTATTCCTCGAGATGGAATCCACCGGACAGACTTACGAGGAGTTCCTCGCTGAGACCGAGCGCATCAAGACCATCACCAAAGAAGAGGTGGTAGCCATCGCCAACAAATATTTCGGAAACGACTATCTCAACATCCGCTCCAAGATGGGCTTCCCCGACAAAGATAAGGTGGAAAAACCCAATTGGAAGCCTTTAGAGGCCAAAAACACGAACATGAAATCCGAATTCGCCAAGATGATCGAAGACCAGCAAGTGCCTGAAGTCACTCCACAAGTGATCCGTTTCGGTACCGACGTGAAGATCACCGACATCACCGATGGCTTCAAGTTGTATTCCGCCATCAACACCGCCAACGACATCTTCGAGCTGAAGTTTAACTTCAACTATGGCACCCTCAATGACCCGGATTTGGAGCGAGCATTGATGTACTTATCCGTGCAAGGCACCGAAGAGCAACCCTTCCAAGAATTCGCCCTGGAGCTTCAGAAGATGGGGGCCAGCATCGACATCTACACCGACGAGAATCTACTCACCGTCGCCATCACAGGATTTGATTCCGACTTGGAGAAGCTGCTGGAACTCTGCCACGACAAGCTCTACCACGCCTCGAACGACGAAAGTCAGATCAAGACTTTGGCCGAAGGAGAAAAAATGAATATCCAGACCATGAGAGAAGATGCCTCTACTTGGGCAAAAGCAGCTCGCGACTATGCTTGGTACGGAGAAAATTCAACCTACCTGAACCAAAGCAGCCTAAAAGAATGGTCGAAACGCAGCGGCAGCGAGTTACTTGCCGAAGTCGCTGAAGCGCTGAAATATGACGGCTACGTCACCTATTCCGGAGGCCAAATCCCAAAAGTACTGGTGAAAAGCATCAAGGCCCATCACATCCTGCCTCTGAAGCCCCTCAAAGGAGAAGAGAAAGTGCTGAAAGAACAAGTCTTCACCGAACCACAAGTGTTCTTTGCCCCCAATAAGAAGTTCCGTCAGAGCAACATCTGGTTCTACGTGCCTGGTGAGAAACTGAGCTTGGAGGACGAAGCCATGGCTGGATTGTTCAGTAAATATTTTGGCACCGACATGTACTCCATCGTGTTCCAAGAAATCAGGGAGTTCCGCTCCTTGGGTTACACAGCATACGCCAACTACACTTACGACTACTTGCAACGCAAGCCTGGATACCTGCGCGGTTTCCTTGGCACCCAGGGTGACAAGACCATAGACGGCATCGAAGCCTTCAGCAGCCTCATCAAGGACATGCCGGAACGCATAGAGAAATTCAACGCCTCGAAAGAAGCCCTGCTTAAGTCAAGAGCCAGTCTATACTACTCTTTCCGCAGCAAACCCAGTATGGTTCAGTATTGGATGAAAGAAGGCTATGACCACGACCCAAGAGCAGAGGTCACAGAAGTCATCCGCAAAGCAGAGTTCAAAGATGTGATGCGATTCTATGAACAAAACATCAAAGACCGCCCCGTGGTCATCATGATGTCAGGTCCCAAAAAAGTGAATAAAAAAGAGCTGGCGAAGTATGGAAAACTCACCAAGCTCAAATATAAGGATATATTTAAAGAATAAAGAATAAAGAATAAAAAACAGAAGACAGAAGTGGGAAGCGTTCAGGCGCTTCCCACTTCTGTCTTCTTTTTACTGCACTTCAATGTTTTGAACAAGGGCTTTCTTCTCTTCAACAGTCACTCTTGGTAAGGTGACTTCGAGGATGCCGTTCTCGACTTTTGCAGTGATCTGGTCACGATGGATGTCGTCGGGCAACACCAAGGTGTTACGGAACTGCTCGGAAGTGAACTCGCGACGCAGGTAACGAACGCCATTGTCTTTCTTGTCATCCTTCTGGTTGTTTTCCTTGCTCATTTCCACCACCAAGTTACCTTCACTATCGATGGAGATCTTCAGGTCTTCCTTCTTCAAGCCAGGCACCGAATACTGGATCAAATAGTTTTCTTTGTTCTCGATGATGTTCATCTTAGGTTCTGAATAGGACACCGTGTCCATGTTCATCAGTTCATTGAATAAGGTAGGAATGAAATCCTGAGTTCTTCTAGTCAAATACATAGCTTAATCTCCTATTTTTTAGTTGTTTAATTATTCAGTTTTTCTGTCGTTCAGTTTGAACGACGCTGAAGGGATAGTCAAAATGTAGGCCAAAGCTATTTTTGAGGGTTTTCAAACCTAAAATCAAAAATGGCAGCTAATTTAGCTGCCATTTTGTCATTATTCATGAAATATTTACAGAATTTTCTGTCAACTTGTCATATTACTTTGCAAACAAGTCTTTGATACCACCGATTGAGCCCAGCATATTGGTTGCTTCGTAAGGCAGATAGACGGTCTTATTATCCTGGCCGGAAGCGATTTCTTTGAGGGTTTCGATGTACTTAACAGCGAGGAGGTAATTCACCGGGTCACCGCCACGGTCTGCCACGGCTTCGGCGATGTTGCGGATGGAGGTAGCCTCAGCTTCAGCTTGGAGGATTTTAGCGCGAGCTTCACCTTCAGCTTTGAGGATGTTAGCTTGCTTGTCGGCCTCAGCCGCATTGATTTCGGCTTGTTTTTCACCTTCGGAGTTCAGGATCTGTGCCTGTTTCTCACCTTCTGCCTTAAGGATTTCGGCACGACGGTTACGCTCGGCTTGCATCTGAAGTTCCATGGTACGGCGGATGCTTTCGGGCGGTGTGATGTCCTGAAGCTCCACACGATTCACTTTGACACCCCATTTGTTAGTGGCATCGTCGAGCACGTTACGCAGTTTTGAGTTGATGGTGTCGCGTGAGGTCAGTGTCTCGTCGAGTTCCATCTCACCCACCACATTACGAAGGGTGGTCTGAGTCAGTTTCTCGATGGCCACGGGGAGGTTCTGAATTTCATAGACGGCCTTCATCGGGTCAACAATCTGGAAATACAGCAAAGCGTTGATTTCAGTCATGACGTTGTCCTTGGTGATGACACTTTGTTTGTCAAAGTCATAGACCTGTTCACGCATATCAATGCGAGTGGTCCCAATCAGTCGTCCGTCCTGACGGCGAGCGATGGTTTCCTTAGCCTTTTCAATCACAGGCAAGATGACATTGATGCCAGCGTTGAGCGTACGGTTATACTTACCGAGACGTTCGACAATCAAGGTCTCCGACTGGGAGACAATTTTAATGCCCCGAAGCACATAGATCACGACGAGGGCAACCAAGACGATGAGTACAATGTTGAATGGATTCATACTAATTAAGAATTTAGAATTAATAATTTAGAGATATTTGACGGTTAGAATGATGCTGTCGCGTTTGACTACTTCCACTTCAACACCTTTTTCAATGACGGAACCATTGGCCGAGACTGCTTTCCAGTCATCACCATCAATGGCGACACGACCAGTGTGTTGTGTGGAGTCAATTCGTTCAGAGACAATGCCTTTACGACCCACAAGGGCATCGGCATTAGTTTTTACATCTTTAGACTTTCGGTCCAGAAAGCGCATGGCAATAGGACGCAAGAAGATAAAAGTCAGAAGCGACACAGCGGCAAAGATGATGATTTGCCAGGTCACGCCAAGGCCAAGGCCCGCCGCAAGCGCAGAGAAAGCAGCGCCGATGGCGAAACAAATGGATCCGAAGCCGGCAGTGCAAATCTCAATGATGACCAGGATAATGGCAACAATGAGCCAAATTTGATAATACTGCATATTATTTAGGTGTTAGGTTGATCAGTCAGTTATTCAGTTGTTTTAACAAAGCAAAAATAATAAAAAAACAGAAATAAAAAAAGGTTGCAACGTTGCAACATAAAAAATGTATTTTTGCAGCAGCAAAACAAATCATTATCAACGAATAATAAAAGCTATGAACAAAAAAATCCTCAACATGATTGCTTTAAGCATGATTACCTTAGCTTCCTGTACCAACAGTGAGAAGAAAACGGAACCCGTCATCGAGAATCCTTTTCTCACTGAGTACCAGACTCCTTTCAAAGTCGTTCCATTCGACAAAGTCAAAACCGAGTATTATATGCCCGCTTTCGAGGCTGGCATGAAAGAGCAGCTTGCGGAAGTGGATGCCATCGTCAACAACGCTGAGACTCCAAGTTTCCAGAACACCATCCTCGCCTTCGACAAGTCGGGCGAGACGCTGGACCGTGTGAGCAACGTGTTTTTCAACATCCTGGAATGCAACACCACCGATGAGCTTCAAGCACTGGCGGAACAACTCATGCCCATGCTTTCGAAACACAGTGATGCCATTTCCATGAACCCGAGACTTTTTGAGAAGATCGACTACGTGTACCAGCACCGCAACGAGATGGGTCTTGACGACCAGCAGATCCGTGTCGTGGAGAAATATCACAATGACTTCGTGCGCAGTGGCGCCGCCCTTCCCACCGAAAAACAGGAAGAGTTGAGCCAAATCAACGAGAAGCTCTCGACATTGAGCTTGCAATTTGGAAACAACCTGCTTAAAGAAAACAGCAATTTCAAACTCATCATCGAAAACGAAGCCGATTTAGCGGGTCTTCCGCAAACCAGCATCGAAGCTGCCGCTGAGCAAGCTAAAAACGACGGGATGGAAGGCAAATGGGTGTTCACCCTCTCCAAGCCCAGTTTGATTCCTTTCCTGCAATACGCCGACAACCGTGACCTTCGTAAAAAGATGTACGAGGCCTATTACAACCGAGGCGACAACAACAACGAGTTCGACAACAAAGAGCTGATCAAGAAAATGATTCAGCTGAGACAGCAAAAGGCTCAGCTTCTGGGTTACGACAACTACGCCAACTTTGTCCTTGCCGTGAACATGGCCCATGACGCTGCCACTGTTGACCAATTCCTCATCGACATCTTTAACCCCGCACAGGCATTGGCCAAGAAAGAACTCGCCGAGATGCAGGCCATCGCCAAGAAAGAAGGCGCCAAATTCAAACTGGAAGGTTGGGATTGGTGGTATTATGCAGAGAAACTCCGTAAAGCCAAGTACGACTTTGACGAAAACCAAATCAAGCCTTATCTCACGGTGGACAACGTGCGCAACGGCATGTTCAACGCCGCGAACAAGCTTTATGGCGTGACGTTTACCCCGAACAACAACATTCCGGTGTATTATCCTGGCGTGGAGACCTACGAGGTCAAAGAGGCTAACGGCGACTTCCTCGGCATCCTCTATCTGGACTATTATCCCCGTGCCAGCAAGAGCGGCGGCGCTTGGTGCACCAGCTTCCGCGAGGCCGGTCACGACATCAATGGCAACAAGATTTATCCTTTAGTGTCACTAGTCATGAACTTCACCCCTGCCACCGACACAGTCCCTGCCCTGCTCACCTGGGACGAGACCGAGACCATGTGGCATGAGTTCGGACACTCACTTCATGCCTTCTTCTCTGATGGCTTGTACAGCAGGACCTGCGGCAATGTGCCTCACGACTTCGTGGAACTTCCCTCGCAAATCATGGAGAACTGGGTCGCCGAACCTGAAGTCATCCGCACCTACGCCAAGCATTATCAAACTGGTGAAGTCATGCCCGACAACCTGATTCAGAAAATCGAGAACAGCGCCTTGTTCAACCAAGGTTTCATGACCACCGAGCTGATCGCCGCTTCTATCCTCGACATGAAATATCATGAGCTCACCGATGTCGAAGGCCTCGACGTGGATGCTTTTGAGAAACAGCAGATGGATGCCATCAAGCTGATGCCTGAGATCCTGCCTCGCTACCGTTCCACCAATTTCTCACATATCTTCAACGGCGGCTACTGTGCTGGCTACTACGCCTACACCTGGGCAGAAGTTCTCGACAAAGATGCCTTCAACTATTTCAAGACCTCAGGCAACCTCTTCAACCCCGAGATTGCCGCGGCATTCCGCAAGCATTGCCTGCAAGACGGAGGTAACGACGAGGGCATGGTCCAGTACCGCAAATTCCGCGGACAGGATCCCGACAAAGAGCCTTACCTCAAAGCGAGAGGACTGAAGTGAGTTTAGAATTTAGAATTTAGAGGGTTATGTGTTGGGGTTTCTTCTGAAATAATTGGCTCACGGTAGTTCCCGCCCCTCTCCACTATGGAGAGCGGGGGAATATCCAGGAGGGCTAAGGAAAAAAACTGAACAACCGCAGGACAGACTCATAAATGAAAAAAGGCATCCTTGAGTGAGGGTGCCTTTTTTCTTTAGGTGGTTTATAGGGTTTTGTTGTTCTCTATCAATTTTAGCAGGTAATCTATCTGTTTCTTGGTTAGCTTGATGGAGGAAACCATTTGCTCCACATTATTAAGTCGGTGAAGGTCACTACCTATGTAGTCATACATGCCATCATTTAGCAGCTGAAGGGCTTTTACCCTGGCTGGATTCCCGTATGCCCCAGCGAGTGACAACAAGTTGAGTTGAAAAAGGTAGTCCTTTTGTTTCCATCGCTGATACAGCGCATTAGAAGCATATTGGTATCTTTCGGGATGGGCAATGACAGGTTGAAAACCCTTCAGCATCATGTCATATAGCATCTCTTTCATCAGGGGTTCCATCATCATGTATGAAGTCTCGCACAACACGAGCGTGTGTTCCTTATCTAAGGTCAGCAAGCCTTCCGCCACGCGATCCGGAAAACATGAATCCAGCATGTACTCACCACCAAGCGTCAAATCCAGAGGAATCGAAGAAGCATTAGCCTCAACAAAAGAATTGAATTTCTGCAAAATAGATTCCCGTGTGTTCTCCGGATAGTCTTTCATGAAATGCGGAGTCATTTTAGCAGCTTTCACTCCATGTTGATGGAGGAATCTCAGACCTTCCAAGGTATTCTCCTCGGAGGGAAAACCATCATCAACCCCAGGCAAAAGGTGGCTGTGCATGTCGCAAGCACCTTGAAAAAAACCTTGTGGCAAACTTGATTTAAAAAAACTAAAAAACATAAGAACGGGGTATTATGAATCCTTATGGTGATGATGTCTGTGATGACGATGCGATTTCTTCTTGCCATCCTCATCCTCATCGCTGCCATAACCATAGCCATAACCATAGCTGCCATAGCCGTAACCGTAACCGTAACCATAGCCATAACCGTAGCCATAACCGTAGCCATAACCATAGCCTCCATAACCATAGCCTCCATAGCCATAGCCTCCATGTTTCTTATACTTCACGGAGTTAAGCACCACAGAGAGGTTCGGGAAGCGTTCAGACCTATAAATCTTGTCAAGTTCAGAGACCAAACGTTTATCTGTCTTGTTGGCACGAACAACGAAGAGCGTTACATCAGCAAGGCGTCTCACAATCTCCGGGTCGGCCACAATACCCACTGGCACATTATCGAGGAAGACGTAGTCGTAGCGTTCACGCAGGTAATCCACCATTTGGTCGAGACGCTCACTCATCAACAACTCGGCAGGATTAGGCGGCACAGGACCAGAGAAAATGACATCCATATTCTCAGTCGTGAGATCCGTATGGATGAGTTCATCCACAGTGTTCACTGTACCCGAGAGGTAGTTGGACACACCCACACCCGCTTTCATGCCGAACACTTTATTCATGGTTGCCTTACGGATATCAAGGTCAACAAGCACCACTTTTTTCTTGGCATGAGCAAAGCTAGCAGAGAGGTTCGATGAAACGAAAGTCTTTCCTGAACCCACGATGAACGAGGTGAACATCACCACCTGACCGCCCTTGCGATCTTGATTTTTCATGTATTCCAGGTTAGACCGCACCAATCGGAACGCCTCTGATACTGAGTCACGACCGTTTTCTCTTACCACGATAGCATGATCCCCTGCTCCATCTTTATAAGGAATCTCACCAAGGAAAGGCGTTTTGGTCAGTCTTTCCACATCCCCTCGGTAATGCACACGGGTATCGAGGAGTCGGCGCAGCACGATGACCAGGACTGGAACCAGCAAGCCAATCAAGATTCCCCGCATGACAGCCTTCTTGGGTTTAGGAGCAATGGCCGTGTAGTTGGCCCAAGCCTGGTCGATGACCTTGCAGGAAGGCTCGATTTTCGGCTCATTCATCAGCAGCTCCTCGCGTTTGGTAAGCATGGTGAGCAGCAAGCCCTCTTTGATTTGTTTCTTGCTTTCGATGGCTCTCACACGCAGTTGCTCAACAGGCACCGTTTGCACCTGGGCGTTAGCCGACTGTCGTCCTTGGGAAGCGGAACGGATTCTGGTCTCCAACTCTGCAAGATAAGATGCCAATGACTCTTTCACACTGACTTCCAAAGTAATCAGCTCTGTCATCTTGGCTTGTGCCTGAGGGTTATTCATGGTACCAGACTGTTTGTATTTGTTCAGCTGGAGCGCAATCTCGTCATATTTGTCGATTAAGGAAGCTGCCTTCCCTTGCAGACCCATATTGCTAGGAATCAGGTCGTGATCATCATTTTGCTCCACAAACTCCAAGAGATACTGTGCCAAGCCCCTTTGGATTTCAAGGTCCTTCAGTTCTTGTGAGAACTCAGCGCTGGAAGCCACAAATGACTGACCGTAGGTTCCGAGGTCGATGATGTTATGCCGTTGCTGGAAGCTAACCACCTGTTGTGAGATAGAGTCGATGTCGCCATCCAGATAAGTGATACGGTCATCAATATACTTGGTAGAATATGCCAAAATACGTTTCTGGTCTTCCATCGAGTCTTCGTTATAAACCTCCACCAAGGTGTTCAATACATCCGCGGCTCTCGTTGGTGAAGTATCCGCCAAAGAAAGGCGAAGGATGGTGTTTTTTTCATCATCACGAACCACATTGACAGCATTACGATAGCGCGCAGCCACAGCAGCCACGGAATAGTGCTTCACAATAATCGGGATGCTATTGAAACCCTCATTATAATACCATGTATAGCGGACGACCACCCTTCCGACAGGCGTGCTGACTGTGTCCCCTACCCGTACGGTTTTGGAAGGGACGTCTTCCCTGCCATTAAACAAAGAGAGCTCCACATGACTGTTATCAACCGGTGTCACCGTGAGCGAGGCATTCAGCTGTTCGTTAGCATCGGGGAAGAGCACTTCAACGGGAGAGTCCTTATACAACACCTTATTACGTTTTGCAATACGGGTAGTATAGGAGTAGTCGGTATTGAGGTTCAGTTTCCTCACCACATTCTCCATCAAGGTCTGCGACTTAATAATGATGATTTCGTTGTGAATGGAACTGACAGCTACGCCCGTAGTTCCTGCTACCTGGTTCATCAACGCCGAGGAACGGAATGATTCAGAGCCACCGCTGGAACCCGTCTTCAACAAAATCGAAGTGGATGAAGAGTAAATCCTATCCTGGCTTTTCACCATATAGTACGCAATACCTCCCCCAATCAGCGCACAGAGAAGAAACCAAGGAAGGTTCCGAAAAACAAGCACTAAGATGTCTTTAAACTGCATCCCCCCTGAATTACCATCTTCCAGGAAAGAGAGATCTTCGTTCGTGTTGGCGTTGTTGGTATTATTGTTAGTAGTATTCATAAAACCATTGATTTTTCAACAATTATTGTTTTTGCCCCGTAACCACTAAATAAATCATCGCTGCTGATGAAAGCACGGATGCCACAGCCCCCACAACACTAACCGTTCTGTCGAAGGCATCTTGGGCGTAGGCACGGCGGAACGATTGTGTAATGATAATGTCATTTTGTTGGAGCAGGAAGAAAGAGTCGTTAAACACATCAGTAGAACGCGGATCAAGAAAATGGGTGACCATTTTGCCATCCACTTCACGCATCACAGCGATTTTATCGCGTTTTGTGTATTGATTAAGGCCACCCGCCATAGCCAAAGCCTCCAGAAAAGTACAGCGTTCATTGTTGATAGTCAACACTTTTCCGCCATCTGTAGTTCCCAACACAAAGACCCTGAAATTAATAAAGCGCACATCCACCATAGGGTTATTCATATAACCTCCTGCTACCAATTTCTCAGTAATGAACTCTTGGAGTTGCAAACGGGTCATCCCTTTCACATGAATTTTTCCCAAAGTGGGAAACTGGATGTCGCCATTGACATCGACCAGATATCCCGCGTTTTGATTGCTGGTCATAGTTTGTGCATTCCCGAATGGATTAAAAGGTTCAGCCAGTTCTTTTTCATCACCCACGCCAATCACATTAATGCGCAATTGGTCGTATGGACTAATGACCGCTTCAAACTTACTATTCAGGGGAATGGACTGGTTGTGTTTGAGATCATTCATGTAGCTCACCTCTTTGGAGGTGACGCAAGAGCTTGCCAGAATAGCGAGACATGCAAGAGCAAAAAACAGTTTTAAAGGCTTCATGTTTTTATTCATTAAGAATTTGCAAAAATACAATAATTTCCAATATAGTTAATGGGCTTTCTTGGTAACGATGACTCTTTTCACCATGTTTTTCATTTTTTGAGTCACCATTTCTTGAAGCCATGCCATTTTGTTATCAGTCCACCGCTGTGGATGTGTTGTAATCATCAAAGACTGGGGCAGTGACGTTTCGCTGATGGCTTGGATGATGTCATCAGTTGAATGATACACCCATCCTTTCCTGACCCATTCGTCTTGGAACTGAGGGATACGGTCACGAACACTGACTTTGAAGCCATCCCAGCGGCGACCTGTGTCGGTCAGATAAAACACTTTTGAAAAATCCGTGTCGAGATAAGGCTCAAAGGTGATTCCCAATGGGTGATAGTCATATTTTTTCCACAGGTCACGGCTATCCCATTTCGACTTAGGGCTTCCGTGCATGCAGATGCTTGTCACCGGAGCCAACGTCCTGAGTTTTTCAAGATTCGCGCAAAAATCGCGATAGGCAGCCTCCACATCCCCATTGCAGGTAGTCAGCGACTCATAATGATAGCCGATTTCATGACCCAAGGAAGCAATCTCTTTGATAATCTGTTCATCCCAACTCTCAGGTACTGCACGGAAATAATAAGTAGCTTTCCAGCCCAGTTCGTGCTCCAGTTTAGCGGTAGCAAGACTGTTTTGAGGTTTCAGGTCCACATCATGACGGAGGATCACGTTTCCATAACCCTTCAAGGCCACAAGGAGTTGTCTATATTTTGATAAGGTAAAATCCATTTACTTGAATTGGTATTGGTAGTCTGGATTCTCTCGCATCATCCTTTGACTTTCAGGATAGTTTTCAATAAACCAAGTAAAGAAAGCAGTGACATCAATATGATCATCAAGAAAACGTTGCCGTTTTTCTTGCCATTCTCGTCTGAGCATCTCAGGGTCTTTCGCCAGCAACCTTTCCGTATGAGCATATAACTTATCGAAATCAGCGGGTTGATAGGCATAACAAAGGCCGTATTTCTGCTCAAGTTCGTTTGGAACGGAAAGACGACCTGCAAATGTGTTACACTTTAGGGCGGGCACCCCAAGAATTGCCGCTTCTGAAGTCATGGTCTGACTGTCGCCGAGAAACAGGGAACAATATGCCATCAGAGAGTGGATCTCTTCTGGAGGCACAGGGAGCCGATAAGGTTCAAATTCGGGTTCCATGGCTCGTTCAGAAGTGACTATCACACGTCCGTAAGGCCTTAGCAATTCAAGTAATCTACATTTCTGATCGAGACTCAAACCCAACTGTCCCACATCGTGGTGGCCTTTTAGCGCCACAAAACGCATAATGAAAAACCGCTCCCCTGCTTTGAGTCCTGCCTTTTCCAAAACCGTTGGGTCTGGAGTAAAGCGATTCGGGTGCAGGTATGCGAGCTCATGGGTACCTGCATAATAAAGAGCATGTTTTGTTTTACGACGAATGCTACCAGGCGTAAAAACCACATCACTCATGGGGTGACCGTATTTTACAATCAATGGTTCAGCTGTGTCATCATCATCATCGAACAGAAACGCATTCATTTTTGTCAAGCTCGCTATATGGCCAAGAACCACACCGCTACTAAGACCGACATCAATATGGTTTTTACGGACAAAACGCAATAACTGAACATCTTGATGCAATACGGTCTGAGCTTTCCCCATCAAGGAGTCTTTTTTCCCTCCAAGATCAACCCAAGGGGTCATGCCAAAATGTTCCATCAGCCGTTTAGCTACTGGGATGTCTCGGACTGAATAAAAAACGCCATGCCCCAGTTTCTTTAAATCACGCGCCACTCCATGTAATAAATGCACGTGAGCAGGATGGCCTATGTCAATAAGGATATTCATTCTTCTATTTTAAACCTAATTCCATAACGGCTAAAAAAACGACGTAATTCTTTAGCCAATACATTTCTTGGTTGGCTGCACTTATGATTAACTAGATCAAAATGATACAAACCATTTACAACGACTTCGTTCGCATCTATGACTTTAATATCTTGTGTAGTCATCGGAATATTAGAGAAGGCCATATACTTCTCGAATTCATCCAGTATTCCTTTTACAAGAGCTTGCCTTTGTTCTTCGGTAGGAGTTGGGGCGAACTGTTCTTTAGTACGTTTAACAACCACAGGGCATCCAGCTGCAAGCACACCTGCAGGAAGGTCTTTGTTAACAAAAGATCCGTATGCAACTATTGCATCATCACCGATAGTTACTCCAGGAGCCACAAAAACATTGTATGTCAACTCTACACGACATCCAATACTGACATCGCCATAAGACACAGGATAGCCTTCCAGAATGTTTTTATATGAACCATGTGTAAAAATACCACATCCAGGCCCTACGGCACATTCCTCATGAAGATGAATACGGCACGAAGGATCGATTGTCGTATGCGGGAAAACATGTACTAAATCGTCTATGATGATTTCAGATCTATCAGAAACATGGCCAGCTCGAATGATCGCCGTCTCGGAAATTGTCACTTCGTCCCTAATAGTGATTCTATGTGCACTAATCATCACCGCCGAACGTAAGTTACATCGTTTTCCGATACTTATCTCATCACCCGACAACGAGGTAAAATAACCTATTTCCGTTTCATCTCCAACACTGAATTTCGTTTTACACGACACAACCGATCCTAAATGAAACTTTACATGTCGCCCGATATGATTTCCCTGCAACCGATAAACCAACTTTTTTATACAGCTTGGCAATATGCCAAATGTAAGCATCTTAGCAATTGGAAGACGTTTACTCATAGTTTATTGTTCCTCTACAATGGTTAACCGTTTATTGTTTTGCATCAATGGGATCTCTTCCACACAAACAACTGCTACAGGCACATCTAGTTTTTGGCGCCAATAATCAGCAATCATCATCTCAACAGATTCCGTATAATTCTTATTTACAACTATTTTTATTGTAATGCTATTATCCGCATGACGAACAATCTGATATGCATCGATTGAATCCAGATCATGCAAAAAATAGCGTGAAAAATTATGAACTGTATATACCTCACCGTTTGTTCTAATAAAAGATTCGCATTCCCGGCCCATAATTCTCATAATTCTCCCATCCTTCACCTCTACCAAGTCTTGGGTATCATAGCGCAAAAATGGATGAGCGTAATTCCATAAATCTGTACTCACCACTCTTCCAATACCATTTGCAACAGGCATGTCTCGTTTATCAAGCACTTCGATTATTCCATAATAGTTGCACACTCGATACCCATCGTGTTGAGGAGTCTCGTATGTGTTTGGGGTTCCTTCACAACTATAGGAGTCAATCACATCACAGCCGAAGGCACGTTCTATTTCATCACGATAATCTAACGACAGCGTAGAGCCTGTTGTAAAAACATGTACTGGACAATACTTATAACCTTGGTGACTATTACGATATTGAGCCAATAAAAAAAGAGGAGCCGGATAAGAACGAATAAAGCGAGGCTTTTCCATTTCTATTCTGTCTAAGATAGATCGCAACGTGTCATCATTAATTGAATAGAAAGGCAAATAAGAACAGCGATTAAAACGGTCTTGAAGCGCCTTGATTTTACTGGAACGGACACCATTGGCAATTTTCATGTATGAATCACCAAGACGATATCCAGCTTGATACCAGGTGCGCAGTTTTGACGCCATATTCACCGAGTAGGACAATTTGGATTCATAAAAAGCGAAAGGTTCACCCGTCGAGCCGCTTGACTTTGAATACATTCGTTTTCTCTCAGGATAGCCTTCCGCGGTGAATGCCTCAATCCCTTGTTTTCGCATGATGGCTTTGCTTAAAACAGGCAGTTGTTTTAAATCATCAAGTGAGCGTATTCCATCAGGATCAACGGCGTTTTCAGCAAACCATTTTTTGTAGAACGGAACCGTTTTGGCGGCATGTAGCACGATTTTTCGCAAACGATTTTCCTGAAAAGCACGCATCTTGGCATCATCCCATTGCTCTGCTTCATGCAATTGGCGAAGATAATAATGCACCTTCTCCCCTTTTACAGAATCACTGAATGGCAAAATGATATGTTCATGAATAAATCCCATAAACTGAATACAATTGATCTTTTATGTTATCCCACCGATACTTTTTCACTGATTGTTTCGCCCTTTGTATCATAGTCCCAACCTCATCTTGATGTCTGACAGCCCACAGCATCTTTTCGGCCAACTCTGCTTCTTTATCACTCTCAAAAAGCAATCCGTTCTTTCCATCCTCAATCATATAGGGAACACCACCCACCTTTGAGGAAACAATCAACACGCCTGCATTCATGGCTTCGATCAAAGAAACCGGCATGTTATCCACCTTAGGTGCGGAAACCATGATGTCCGCTAGGTCAAGGTATTCAAATATCAGCGAATTATCCACACGACCAGTAAAAACAACATTCTTCAAGTCCATCGAATTAGCTTGCTGAACCAGGCTCTCGTGCAGTGATCCGTCTCCGACCAAGGTTAAGGAAGCATCTGGTATCTCCTTCTGAACCTTCAGGAATGCCCGAAGGATGCAAGGAATATTATACAACTCTTCATGCGCACGAATACAGATAAAACGAGGTCTCAGTGCTTCTCTTTGACGGAAACGAGAAGCGTCCAGCTCGATAATATTAGGAATGATGATATAAGGAAGGTGATGATTTTCAAAGACCTTTGCCAAAAATCCTGATAGAACGATGTTTACATTCGTGCGTGTCAGATATTTATGAACTAACCGTGGATGTTTATCAAAGAAGGTTTCACCCCCTCCTCCATGATAGGTAAGCACAACCCGCTTGCCCAATTTATTACCCACTCTCACGCCAAACACTGCAGGCAAGAAACCCCAGCCCGAACAGCAGTGGACATGCAACACGTCGTATGCCCGAGCAGTGCGACGAAGCTTCGGCAACATCACAAGTCGTTTACACATAGACGCTTTGGTGCTGAAGATATCTGCAATATGTCCATCTTCACAAAGTTTCTTTTGCAAAATCTCCACTTGACCCGAGATGCCTCCCACCCCTGGTTTATAATTACAAATCAATAGAATTCTCATAGCAATCCTCGTGAGCCCAATTTAAACACGGCCCAGCCGATAATGATCACTGGGACGATGACAAACCAGTTCTTGATAAAACGATAATTTTGGGCATTCATTAATGTCACACCGTATGCCGATAGCATTAACAGCACAGGAAGACCCGGCAACAAGAATCGTTCAGAGTTAGCAAATCCGCTTGCGGAAACAATACCGAGGTAGGCAATCACGAAGGAACCTATCAACGACAAATCTCTCCAATTCTTTTTTAAGAAAATCGCACTATACAAGGCTAATAACACAAAACCACCAAAAACATTTCTGACATAATTTCCACCGCTCAATATTTGCTGGTTATATTGTTCATCCACGTCCACCATGGTGGGGAAAGGCAACACGAACATCATAGGTGCCATCACGGTACCAGTAGCATATTTTGCCCATTGATTTCCTTTTAGAGTTTGATCAGCACGCTTTGCCTCTTGGTTGGTTTCACGGTCTTCCCACACTCCTTGCACCTCATTCATGATGACACCACCAGCCAACGTCGCAACAGCTAATACACCCCATGCAATAATCATCAACCGCTTTTTCCGGCCAACCACTGTAGTTCTGGTGAAAACCAATCCTGTCACAAAAGCAAAAGCGGCTGCAGCGCCAAGCACCGTGCGGAAAGTAAACAGACTCACCAATAACAGAATAGGC
>JAEEII010000262.1 GCA_016281295.1 Bacteroidales bacterium | reverse complement strand
TAGCTGCTCTTGTCGGTGCTCACCATGTAGATATCCAGCTTACGAGAAGACACCGCGTTGTTGTTCTTGTAGAAATCAAGGCTCACAATGTTACCCGCTTCGCCCAATTCCTCTGCAGTGTAGATCTGCTGCGTCATGGAATATTTGTTATTGACGTTGGTCGGCAGGTAGTTATTTGTACCCGTACCGGAGCCAATGACCACATAGATTGAAGGAAAGAACGTGCAGATGTTGCTCCAGTCACTCTGGTTATTAGCACTGCATGTGGATTTCACACGGGCGTAGTATTCGGTTTCAGCCGTAAGGTCAACAAGGTCTGCAGCAGGCGTGCCGTTCACGATCGTCTCCGCATAGGTGCCATTGGCGAAAGCATCATCCGTGCCGTATTGCAGCACCCAACTTGTAGCGCTGCCAGTTTCTGTCCAGCTCAAGGATGCGGTAGTGCCGGTCACATTGGCAGCTGTAAGAGCTGTGGGAGCCGGACAAGGCATAGGAAGCGTGGTGAAGCTGATGGGTTCGCACCATACGGTCTCGTCTCCACAAACAGCGGCCACCTTCACCGTGTATGACATTTCGGGCAGGAGTTCGGTCAAAGTGTAAGAATTCGTATTGACAGAAACTTCTGTGAACTGTGAAGCGGTAGATGTCTTATAAGCCACCTTCCAGGAATCGGCTTCGCCGTTCCAGCTCAACAGTGCGCTTTGATAGTCAATATTAGAAGCTGCAAGATTTGTGGGGGCAAGACAGGGTTCCGGCTCTGAACTCTCAATGCCCATAAGAATATGGTTCTTCACCGCAAGCACATCATAAGATGAGGATTGCGATGTTGTGGGTGACAACGGGTTGTAGTTGGTGCCGTCAGAATAAATATAAATGGTTTGATTTCCATTAGTATTGAAGACCGAACAGGCCATGTGGGGAGCATTGGTATATGCACCACTGTTGTCATCGGCAACCAACACCAAGTTGGAAGTACCGTCATACTCAAACGGCGTGGTGAAGTTGATGAAGGTCCAAGCATTGGCGACCATGGTGACACTGCCGCTGAACACCTTGTCAGATGCAGCTACTGTAACCCAGTCGGTCTTGCTCGAGAAAGAACTCTTGGTGGTCGCCTTTAAATAGAAGTCGTAAGTACGAGTCTTCTCAGCGCCTTCATTGTAGAAGGCAATACTATTGATTGTTCCAGCTGTGCCGATTTCATCTGCCGTGTAAATCTGCTCCGTCATGGAATATTTGTAATAATTGTAGCTGGGCAGGTTAGTGTGGGTCGTCGTGCCTTGACCGATTTCAATGGCTTGGGTGAAGTTGGCCACAAGGTTCCTGTCAGCAACAGCCGTGAATATGTAGGACAACTCACTCGACACTATTGTCCCATTTTCGGTCCAACCCATGAAGAGATATCCAGTATTTGGCGTAGCTGTAACCGTGCAGGTCTGACCGAAGACATATTCTCCACCGCCGCTCACCGTGGCTGCTTGTGCTGGGTTGGCACTGACCGTGATATTGACGGGTTCATTGGAAATGGGTTCCTTGGTGATGATGATCTGGTTCTTCGAAGAAAGCACAGCGTTGTAGTTGCCCGAAGTAGTCGGAGGTGACATGGGATTAAAGTTGTTGCTGTCATCGTAGTAATAAAGGGCCTGGTTTGAAGTGGTGGTGAACACACGGCAGCTCATGTGAGGCGAACTGGTATATTCACCTGAGTTGTCATCCGCCACAAGAACTATGTTAGAGGTACCGTCATACACAAACGGCGTGCTTAAAATGATGGTTGTCCAATCGTCGGCAACCATGGTGACCTCACCGCTGAACACCTTGTCTCCAGAGGAAACCGTGATCCAGTCGGTCTTGCCCGTAAAACTGTTCTTTGTAGTGGCTTTCAAATAGAAGTCGTAGTTGCGGGTCTTCTCGGCGCCGCCGTTATAGAAGGCAATGCTGTTGATCAGACCTGCGCCGCCCAACTCGGCAGAAGTGTAGATCTGCTCAGAAAGGGCGTATTTGTAGTAGTTGTAGCTCGGCAGATAATCGCTTGTGGAGGTGCCGCTACCAATCATGACTCCTTCGGTGAAGTTGGCCACCAAGCTCACGTTGCTTGTCACGTTGAAAGTGTATGAGGCTTCGGTGGAAACCACATTGCCGTTCTGGGTCCAGTTGATGAACATATAGCCATCGGCCGGTGTGGCGGTCACAGTACAAGGTGCGTTATAATGGACTTGGCCACCGCCGCTGACAGTACCATAATTGTTGTTGTTGGAAGCAACATTGACTGTGAATATCTGGTCGGGGATAATAGTGAAGTCGCCTTCCCAGGTGTTGCTGCCGTTGACAGCGGTGTAGTGGAAAACGACAGCAGAGCCCAAGGTCACACCATTGTTGAGACTGAAGCTGAAGCCATTCACCGTTGTGGTGGCATTGGCAGCCAAGGCACTGAAGGTTCTGCTGCTCACGCCAAAGGTGGCATCCGAGGAAGTCAAAGTGACCGTAGTGGTGCCGGAGGTGGCAGCGTTACCCACGTTCTTGAAAGTGAGGCTCAGATTGGTGGTTTCGTCAATGATAGCGGTGTTGGGCGTATGGCTTTCAAGGCTAATGTACGGACCGTTGATAGTAATGACCTGAATGGTGCCCAAGTAAGTAACCTTATTAAATCCGAACACGCAGAGAGTGAGTTCTGTACCGGGGGTAAGATCACCACTAATACTGATATTAGCCGTACCGTTGCTCACTGTGGCTTTTCCCAAAATGTTGTGGTTTGCATCAGTGATGGTGGCCACACAACCGTTACCGTTATTGACGTTGACCGTGTAAACGGAGGTCCCAACATTAATGCTGCCGTTATGCGTGACCGTCATAGCCTGAGGGGTCTTGGTGCGGAGCATCATGCTCGGGTCGCCATAAAGGATCCAAGCTTGGTAGGTACCAACAGCAGATTGATCCGTTCCGTAATTGTCAAAGATACCAAATAGGCCATTGATGGAAACACCACCCCATGTGTGTTTGGTACCACCGGAATTGGATAATCCTGCCAAAATATCAACGCACTCATCTTGTGCCCACATGGGCGGAATCCAAGGCTGACTGATGTATGACATCAAAGCGCCGACAGCACCTGTAGGTGTCAGGTCTGAGCTACTATAGGTGGCATGCATCCAAGCCTCAGCAAAACAGTCGTTGCTTTGACCGATTGTATAGTTGCCACCGTATGATGTCGAAGTGTTGTCGTATTTACCAACAAGGCAAGCTACTGACCAAATGAAGGGTAGCTTGTTTTTATTGGTGAGGTTGTTGACTTGAGTGTTACTGTAGCTTGCCACTCCCCACAATTGGTTATTACCGTGATTACAATAATTGACGATACCCACACCGCTGTTAATGTGGCTACTGATGGAAGAGGCAGTGCCCGTATAACCACTTAAATTTTCATAGTCCTGATATACGGTATTGTAGCCGTAATTAAGCAAATCGGTACGAATCACGTCCATGTGTTCGTAGTCATCTTCACCGTTATGACCAGAACCACCTTCATTTCTTGCAATACCGTCAGCGTTTTGAAGCCAAGTATCGGAAGTGGTAAGGTCACGTTCGTATGTGATAACACGGTTGACCTGAGTTGTTACCTGGGCGGCAGTCTGAGCTGAGAAACGACCAATGAAAACATCGTTATAGTAGTCACTACCCACGATTTGTCCGTATGCATTATCGCCCAAGCCGCCGTAGGAAGAACCGCCGCCTGTGTATGAGTAACCCGGAATTTGAGCCACATCGCCGACGAGCAGCACATGCGTCAAGTTGTTGTTGGCGTTGTATTGGTTCTGGATGTAGGTCTTGATGGCCGAATAGGTGGAACCAGCAGTACTCGTGCCCACTATGGTGGTGTTCACGCCGCGAGTCTTCTTCCAATTGACGAAATCGGTCATCGAGCTGATGAAGTTGTCGTAGCAAATGATAAGCAAGTCGCCTTCTTCATCCACGGGGGTATATCTATCCATCGAAGCGTCGTAATTGATGAAGTGACGCTGATAGAGGCTCTTGAAGTCGGGATCCAATTTCATCGCGCCTCTGTGACGGGTCGCGATAATGTTAGTGCCGTGGTCGTCCTCCTTGTACATTTCCACCGTCATATTGTAATACACACGGAGGGTTTTGGTGACGGGGTTGTAGGCAAAGGGATAAATCACGATGTTCTGTCCTCGCAAGTCACGGATGATGTAAGGATCATAGAGACCGACATTGCTGGCAGGGAAGAAAGCGTCCTGGCTATAGCACTCGCCGTATGTGTATGGCACTGTAGCTGGGTCGATGCTGCGAGGAAAGTCGCCCTTTGACGGAGCCACCTCAATGTTTTCAAAGTCCATATACTGAGCATCAATGACACGAGCTTTCATACGAGCCTTGTCGCCAATCATTATCGGAATACCTGTCATAGGCATATCGGGTTCGCCTGCTTGAGCCGTGCTGACCGACTTGGGGACAGTGATGACGTATGCCTCCCCTCGGGGAGTGGTCACGGCCGTGGTGTAAAAACCAGGAACCTTCACATTGACCTTAATGCTGTTCTCTGTTGAAGAAATCAACTGAGTCTGGAAAGTTTCGGGGCTGTTGCTAATGATGCTTGTCCATTGAGGCTCGGGGGCCTTTGTTCTTTGCTGAGCCATGGCAGTTAAGCCAATAACCAACAGCAACATAAAAAATAGTACTTTTTTCATTTATTTTTGTATTAAAATTAATATTTTGACAATTATTGTGGATTGACAATCATTTGATAGGCGTACAAATTTTTAACCTGCAAAGATACAAAAATACACCAAAAGAAATAACAGAGGTTTGTTTTATTTTTGATTTTTTTATAACTTATTGACAACAAGGGAATTAAATCGGCGTTATTAATGATTCCGATTTGAAATTCTTTCTTGTTTTTACAGATACTAATCCGTAAAATAAAATCAGGCAAGTATGCTTTCCCTTAGATAGTTGGCTTGCTGAAGATGCCCCAATTCAACAAAGTTGGCAAAGATGTACCGCTTTAGAGCAAAAAATCAGCAATCCGCTTCCGTAACAAGAGATTTTCATTGTTTAAAACACGTAGAGACGCGATAATCGCGTCTCTACACTTGAGCGGAAAACGAGACTCGAACTCGCGACCCCAACCTTGGCAAGGTTGTGCTCTACCAACTGAGCTACTTCCGCATTCGGTACCGAAGGTGGGACTTGAACCCACACGCTTGCAATAAGCAAGGGATTT
>JAEEII010000261.1 GCA_016281295.1 Bacteroidales bacterium | reverse complement strand
TCGAGAGTCAATTCGGTGAGGTTTATCAACACTGATTGAGACATTTGTCTTCTCAAGAGCTTCGTCCACTGAATAATAACTGATTATTTTAACACCACCAACGGATATGGAACTGCAAGCAATTATCGAAAAGGGGAAGGATGGGCTCTACGCCGTCCGGTCGGAAGCCATGCTCGGCAACAGCTACCTGGGGGGCTTTGGCGAGTCAGTCGAAGAAGCAAAGGAAGACTTCCTTGAAAGCATCCTGGAAGCAATTGAAGAGAGCATTGCCGCCGGCGTGTATGCACCGGAAATGTCGGAAATCAAGGTCCGGTACAAGGCCTGAGATTCTTTTGCCAGACCAAAACAAAGAACGGGATCGGATTTCGGTCCCGTTTTTTCGTATGTCAAGTCCCGGAAACTCTCCAAAAAAATCAGAAAAACGGCTATTTTTCCGAAGGAAAACTCATTGATTTTCAATCTAAATTCATAACTTTGTACTTTGCGAGTAATAAAAACGAATAAAAAGATAAAAAAACATACAGCTATGATCAAAAAAGAATTCGAAAAAGAGTCCTACCTCGCCCCCGAGTGGGGACTGCGTGTCATTATGGTAGAGAGACACATCCTTGAACCCAGCCCGGGTAATCCCGGTGACGATGACGATTACAACGACCCGAACAATGGTGATGACTATTAACAGACCCTGATCATGAAAAAGATATTATACTTCAGCGCAGTCATTTCTGCCCTTTTTTCCTTCTCCGCTTGTCAGAAGGAAATTGCTCCCGTTGAGGAGCCCCAGGAGCAACTCGTCACCATCACCTTCACCGCCGACAAAGTGGCCGAGACCCGCACCGCGGCCAATCAGGGAGAGGAAGGCGTTTCTTACCTTTGGACGCCAGGGGACGAAAACAATATCAAGCTCTTTACTGTCGGCACCGAAACGGTTACCAATCAGAATACCGGAGCGTCGTACGAACAGGAGAGTTTGTCAGAGGTACCCAATCCCACCGTGTCAATCGACTATACCACCAACAAGATGACCATCACCGCGTCCGTTGCCCCGAACGCGACTTATACCTTCCGGGCTATTCTCTGCGATCCTGCCAGCTATACCTCATCGGGGGATGATTACGGCAAACGCAGCCCGAAAATTAAAGTGGAACAGTATCCCGACGGAACGGACAATTTCGATCCTACTGCGGACATCCTTGTCTCCGAAGACATGACCGTTGAAGTGGGGCCTGCGGAGGCTGGAGAGGAGACCGTCACTACCGGCAGTCAGTTGATGACCTTCCGCCGAAAGGTTGTTATCAACAAGATGACGCTGAAAAACCTGGTCGAGGGAGAAAAGGTAGTTAAGGTTGTCATCACAGCCTCTCCAACCGGTGAGGGAAACGGCGACATCCAGGGTTATCTTCACAATGGTAGTATGACTGGACAGTCAAATACCATCACTCTTAAATATAACAATGGCCTGACCGTGGGGGAAGGAGGTCAATTCCCCGTTTACTTTGTCAGCATGGACAATACAGACCTTGCCCTTACAGTGACTGTTACTACGGATCAAAACACTTATTCGAAAAGCTTTGCTGAAGGGAAAAGTATCGACTTCAATCTGGGACAATTCACCCGGTTTGGCTTTGCCCTGCCCGATGGAGTACCTTTGACCGCTCTCCCTGATGGTGACTATTTTATCACAGGTATAAAGGATAGTGACACTTATGCGGCAACTGCGTATGTTTCCGGTAACAATTTATCTAATCCCCTCGTTATTACCGTTAACAACAACGATGAAACTATTAATTACGTCGCTGGCATAGAAGAATGCGTATTTACTTTTACTCGTATTGTGAATATTGAAAACTACTTGGGTAAATATACCATTCAAGATGCTAATGGGCTATACCTTTATGCTGCAGGTGGCAACGGACAATCGCCCAAAAATCAGCTCAAGGGTGAAGCTTCCCCTGATGCAAATGGAAACGCTTATTGGGATGTTTCTAAAAATAGCGATGGCACATATTCCATCGAATCGGCGGGAGACGCCGCTAGAAGAATAATGCGGTTTAATCCCACCAATACTAATTCGAATGGTGATCCTTCTCCGATTTTTAGTTGCTACGCAACTGGACAAGCTCCAATCACTTTATATCCTTCTTCGTGGTGCAACATTGAGGCCTCAGTAGCAACACCCACCTTTACTCCTGCAGAAGGCACATATACTTCTACGCAAAACGTTTCCATCAGTTGCGCTACTGAGGGTGCGACTATCTATTACACGACAGATGGTAGTGACCCCACTAGTTCATCTACTCAATATAGTACAGCAATCCCTATTTCGACCACTACAACGGTAAAGGCTATTGCGAAAAAGAATGACGTGTATAGTGGTATTGCGACAGCAACCTATACCATATCCAGCGTAATACCCGAGACGGGGTGGATAGAAACAGATCTTAGTAACTTAACTTCTAACGATATCTTTGTTATTGTCGGAGTGAAGGGTAATATTTCCTATGCCATGTCTAACGACAATGGGGCATCTAGTGCCCCCACTGCCGTTGCTGTTACCGTGAATGGGACAAAACTTGCCACCGATCCCGCCGATAACCTGAAGTGGAATCTTTCAATAACTAATAATAGCACTTACACATTCTATCCAAATGGGAGCACCTCTACATGGCTATACTGCACAAACACCAATAATGGTGTAAGAGTTGGGACAAATAATAATAAGCTATTCTCCTTGACGGATAATTATTTATTCAACACTGCGACCAGCCGATATGTAGGAGTGTATTCCGGCGATACTATTGACTGGAGGTGTTATACCTCCATCAACAACAACATCACTGGCGAAACATTCAAGTTCTATAAGTATGTCTCAGCTCCGGACACTCGCGACCCCGCTCCCATTAGTTGGAACCCCACTAGCGGGACTGCAACGATGTCAGCCAATGGTACGACAACTAATCTGCCTTCATTGACCAACGGGGAACACCTTGTCGTGACGTATGCATCGAGCAATCCTGAAGTAGCAACCATCGCTAGCGACGGCACGGTTACCATTGTGAGTGATGGTGAAACTGAAATAAGCGCTACCTATGATGGCTCTGATAGCAATGCCCCTTACAAGACCACGACCGTTTCTTACACTCTTACCGTAACTGACAACAGGGAGACCGTTGCCACACCTTCATTCTCGACTACCGGGGCGGTTACCTCCGGAACTGAAGTAACTATTAGCTGTTCAACATCCGGTGCAACGATATATTACACAACAGGATCCTCTGATTTCTCGGCAGGTGATTGGACTGTGTACTCCGGGCCCATTGCCATCACTACCGCCTGCACGTTGAAAGCAATTGCGACCAAGACAAACTATAAGAATAGTCAGGTTGCCGTTGCTACATATAGTATTTCAGGAGGCAGTATTTCTCATAGTGTTACCATTGCAGAATATGCTGCGGCCAACTCATGGGATGATGCGACCCAATATACTTCTGTAACGATCGATGAAAATGTTACTGCCACAGCACAAGGAGGTGGTAATACTGGTAAGTATTATAAGAACGGAAACAATTGGAGGTTTTATCAAAACGAATCCGCTGAGCTTATTATCAATGCAGGAGAGTATACGATTTCTTCCGTTACCATTACATATGCTTCAAATAATGGTGGTGTCCTAAAATACGGGAATACTACAGTACAATCCGGATCTGCGATCAACAATATTAATTCCAGTACCATTTCGCTATCTGTAGGTAATTCTGGAACTGCAACCAATGGTCAGGTAAGAATTACCGCCATCTCGGTCACCTACCATTGAGGGGAACCCGGGGCGGACCCCGGGGGTGATGAGCCCACAGCAATAGTTACGACAAGTAGTGTAACGGGAGTGAGCAATGGAGGGGCGACTCTCCATGGCTCATTCACCGGAGCAACCGGGACCATCGTAACAAGCGGTTTTCTCTGGGGAACAGATAATAACTGCGACGATGGTGATTATGTAGCCGGAAGCCTGACGGGGACATCCGGACCTTTTTCCGGTGAGCTGGACGGCCTTATTGCCGGCAGGACCTACTATTACAAAGCTTATGTGTATGAGTGGGTCAATGGTACTGCCATGCCTGTATATGGTGGAGTGCAATCCTTTACGACCGATCAGCCTCAGTCAGGCATTCCGTCCACCGGTTGGCTTGAGCTTCCTCTGGTTACAGGAAACGAAGACTTTGCCGGAGTATTCTACGGTAGTGGTCCACTTGCAAATGGGGAAAACCGCAACTATAGCTATAACTATAGCTACGATTATTATGCCTCGCTTTGGACTGCTTATCCGCTGACTTTGACCCTTAAGACCGGTAATGCCTCGACAAGTACATGGAGGTTTAATCCGAACATCAGTCAGAATTACCAGATTGACATGACCGGTGCCAGCTATCCTTCAATGTACGGGGCTGATAACTACTCGAAAGGGCATCAGTGTCCTAACGCAGACCGGAAGTCTGACAGTGAGATGAACAAGCAGACCTACTATTGTACGAACCAGACCCCTCAAATCCAAAATGGCTTTAACGGTAGCATCTGGAGTGCATTGGAAAACGCTGTGCGTAGTCTAGTAACCCAGGAAAGCGACACGGTTTACGTCGTCACCGGTCCCGTATATAGAATAGTGGGCGGAAACGAGCCCATCAATAAGATATATGCAGCGACGGATAAAAATGCATTCCCTGAGGAAGTATCTTTAGCCAACTATTATTGGAAAGCACTCTTGAAGGTCAAGTGGAGTGGCACACAGGTTCAATCGGCGAAAGCCATTGGTTTCTGGTTCGATCATCAGCAGTATGACAACAGCAATTACGCTGCACATGCTGTCAGCGTCAGACAGATCGAGACGTGGACCGGCTTCGACCTGTTCCACAACCTGCCGGACGACTTAGAGGACACCGCCGAAGCCAACACCAGCTGGTCCGATTTCCAACACTTTTAGTCCAACCACTAACCCAATAGAAATCACTACATTTGTGAATTAGAAAACGATTAAAACACATAGCCTTATGAAAAAATTGACCCTCATCCTTGTGGCTGCCTTCGCCCTGGCTTTCAGCGCGCAGGCACAGGACACCTTCTATCCGGGATGGACCCTCGGCGTGCAGGGTGGTGCCAACTATTCGACTTCCAACTATTGGCAGGTCGGCCAGTTCCAGCACCTCACCCCCAATGCTTCGATCAACCTGGGTTATGATTTCTCGCCCTGGTTCGGCTTGCGCGGGTCGCTCAGCGGCCCTATCGGCGCATTCCCGCAGGGCAAGGACGCCGCCAAGTTCAACTACGCCCAGCTTGGTCTGGACGCGATGTTCGACATCTGCAACATGTTCTCCTACAAGGAGTCGCGTTTCCTGAGCCCGTACTTCTTCGTGGGTGGGGCGGCGAATTACCGCTTCCCCGTGGAGCAGGCGGACGGCTACTTCGGCCCCGGCGTGCGCGCGGGCCTGGGATTCAATTTCCGCCTGGCGCAGGGCGTGCACCTCGGCCTGGAGCTGCTGGACAACGCGCTGAGCAACAAGTGGAACACGTTGGATGACAACGAGCTCTTCGGAGGCGACATCCTGGGCTGGAAGCGCCCGTTCAAGTGGGATGACAACTTCGCCGCCCTGCTGGGCCTGAAGTTCGATTTCGGTGCGAATGCGAAGCGCCGTGCCGCGCTGGCCGCCGCTGAGGCTGCTGCCGCCGAGGCCGCCGCGCTGGCTGCTGCGAAGGCTGCCGCCGAGAAGGCCGCCGCTGAGAAGGCTGCTGCCGAGAAGGCCGCCGCTGAGCGTGCTGCCGCCGAGAAGGCCGCTGCCGAGCGTGCCGCCGCCGAGAAGGCTGC
>JAEEII010000027.1 GCA_016281295.1 Bacteroidales bacterium | reverse complement strand
TTCTCTCAGGTGTTCAAGCGGATTAAAGGCGTAACGCCTTCAGAGTATTTGCGAGAAAAATAAAAAATTTGTATCTTTGTGAAAGATTTCAACGCTATGTCGCAAGAAACATTCATATCGAGCATCTCACCTTATCTCTTTTGGGATATTGATTTTGATGACTTTGATGCCGAGAAGAACTCTATTCAGTTGATACAAAGGGTTTTGGAGTATGGTCAACTGAATGATTGGAGACTCGTTTGCGATTACTATGGCTTGGAGAGAATTGTTCACGACTGCAAATTAATGCGAACCCTCGACCCCAAGGCGCTGTCGTTTATTTGTGCAATTTCAGATACGAGAAAGGAAGATTACCGATGCTACACTATGAAACCATTCACCCAACCACACTGGAGTTACTGAAAAAGCTGACAGCACAAGAGGAACTTCGTGATATGCGACTCGTTGGAGGAACCTCATTAGCGTTACAGTACGGTCATCGTCAGTCTGTTGACTTGGACTTTTTCGGAAAACCTCAAGCCTCGCAAGACGAAATCATACAAATGGCCGAACGACTTGGCGACCTTATGATCCTAAACCACACCAAATCCATCCTTCAGATGGTAATAAACGGTATGAAAGTGGATGTTGTGGATTATAGCTGTTACGAATGGATTGATGAGCCAGTGACGGAAGAAGGGTTGGTTTTGGCCTCGCCAAAGGATATAGCCGCTTTAAAGATCAATGCGATAGAAGGCCGTGGTACGAAAAAAGACTTCGTTGATATCGACGAACTGTTGAAGCACTACGATTTATCGGATATCCTGCTCTTTTACAGAAAGAAATACCCCAATTACTCTATTTTCAGAGCTTTATTGAGTTTGACTTATTTTGAGGACGCTGAAGCTCAGGCAATGCCTATCATGTTATCCTCCGTAAACTGGGACGAGATTAAAAAGCACATTATTGAAGTAGTAAAGAGCCAAAACAACACCAAGGCTATATAATTCACGCTAATTTAATGAAAATCAACGATTTTATTCTCCGTCAATTGACGGAGAATAAAATGATTTTGGCGTAGGCTAAAACAAAATATACCCAGAATAAAGGCATTCTTCTTTTGATTTTGGATTTTTGTCACCTATTATAAAAAAAATAGTATGACAATCATTCAAATCATCGGAATCATCGTGGTCGCCCTGTTGGGAGGCTACGTGTTTTTTTGCGTGTACAATGTGGGAAGAAGGCAGAAGGCAGAAGGCAGAAGACAGAAGAATAATCAATAATAATATTAAATAATAGAACATGAACAGACATTTTACCCTTTTGAAAGCCCTCACGGCGGTACTCCTCTTTATAGGGATCGCCTTCGGACAACAGGCCTGGGCCGCCAACGTGACCCTCTCCGTTGACCCCGACATCCCCGAAGGCACTGCCGGACACTGGTATGTGAACATGGGGAGAAATTCCAATTATGACAAGGTGCTGACGCTCACCACAGACAACCTCACGGCAGGCCAGAACGTCTTCAAGGTGTATGACGATGGCGGCAAAAACGGCAACTACTCCTCAGGCTGCCAAAGCACGATTGTCATCAACGTTCCCGAAGGCTACCTCATTCAAGTCTCCGGTACGGTGTGGACACGTCTCCAAACTTATAATGCATGCTTGAATGTGCTTAACGGGAATAATCAATATTCCCCTGAGCTTGCCCAAGTAGCCAGCCCCAACGACGGCGAGGAAACTGACTTCGGCCCCCTCACCACGACGGGCAACGCCTTGTGTCTCTACTTCCTGGCATTTTCTGGTGAGACCTTCCAAGGCCTCGACCTCACCGTGAGGGTATTTGAGAACGTGTATCATGACATCACCGTTGCCAATGGCATCGAGAACGGCAGCGTCACGCCATCGGTCAATTCGGCCCGTTTCAACGACGTCGTCACGCTCACCGTAACCCCTGACGAAAACTACTACATGAGCACGGTGACCTGGAACGACGGCACCGACCACGTCATCACACCCAACAACGGTGTATATTCCTTCAGCATGCCGCCTCACAACGTCACCGTCAGCGCGACCTTCATCGACGAAGTGATCCACTTCTGGGGCGAGGGCAACGACGGCTCGGCGGAGCTTCCCTACGTTATCAGCGACAAGGGCGGCTGGGACTTGCTCATCGCGAAATCGAGAAACCCCAATAACATTACCTGCGACAAATACTTCGAGCTGACTGCCGACATCAGCGGCGTAACCCAGAGTGTTTCCTTCTTTGGTGGCCACTTGGACGGCAAGGGACACAAGATAACGCTGGCGATGAATGGCAACAACGGCTACGGCTACGGCCTTATCTGGAGGGCCAGCTCCGCTTGTTCCATCAGCAACCTCACGGTGGACGGAAGCATTGTGAATCAGGAAAAGGATGTCGGCGCCTTCTTTGCCCAGGCCAGCTATTCCGTCACGTTCAGCAATTGCCGCAGCAGCGTGGCCATCACTTCCTCTTATTCGGGCGACAATTTCAGGGGAGGCGGCTTTGTCGGCTTTACTGGCGGTTATTACATCTCCGTGGACTGCTGTGTCTTCGACGGCAGTTTCAGCAGCAGCAACAATCTTAGTTTCTCCCCCTGGGTAGGCGGCCAACATTACCAGGTTACCAACTCCGCATACCTTTATGGTGGTGAGGCATACTTCTATAATGGCATTGCTAACTATGGTGCTCTTCCCGCCAATCCTCTGACGCTTCCCAATTCCGCCATCGCTGTGCGTACAGGCGGCACCACCATCGGCAACGGCACAGGCATGGTCTATAATATCGGGGGGAGCCCCCTCGGCGGGGGATTCACCCTCGACGGCGTTGAATACTATTGGAATAATGCCACCGTCACCTTCG
>JAEEII010000260.1 GCA_016281295.1 Bacteroidales bacterium | reverse complement strand
TGTGAATTTCTTTTTGTTTAGTCAAGTTTTGTACGTAGGTGAAACAATGCAATTCACCTGGACGGAAGGATACGATGGAACACCGGAATTCTCGAGCGACAATGAGGAAGTAGCCACCGTCGATTCAAATGGTTTGGTAACAGCTATCGCACCCGGCACCGCATATATCACCCATATTGCTCCAGAAACGAGGCGTTATTATCAAAGCCAAGCTCTCAAAGTAGAAATCACTGTAAATGAGAATGTTGAATTTGTATTCACAGAACAACCATATTTCAACAATGATAACAATATCTTCGAAGGAGATAATTCCCTGCACTATCAGGTGAAGAATGTGAGTGATCATGCAGGTCACGCTCCTATCCGTATCACCCCTGTCGAAAATGGTTATTATTTGCTAACTACTGGAACAGCTTTAATCCAACCGAATCAAGAAAATAGCGGCGAAATTAGCTTTTCTACCATATTATCCAGATTCACTGAGAATACACTTTCTACAGTTTATTTGTATCAAAACAGCATGCTTTGGAACTACCCATCCGTTACCTTCACTCTTCGCTCGAGTCTGACGGTGGATTATAGCGTGGGTTCGACAGGATATGGCACCCTGATTCTGCCTTTCAACCAGGAACTACCCGAGGGTATGAAGGTTTATGGCTGCTCGGGCGTGGATGAGAATGGCGTGCTGACTTTAGTCGAAGACAACAGCATCAGGCGCAATGTGCCCTATATCGTGCAGGCCACTCCTGGATCGGCCTATCAGTTTGTGGGGCCCAAGGCAATTGATGTTGACAAGCCATCGTTCACCAAGGGTATTCTCGTGGGCGCTGTTGCCGATAATGTGCCACTCAACGCAGGTACGGATTATATCTTGCAGGAACAGAACGGCAGGGCAGCCTTCTTCAAGTACACGGGCACTCCTTCGGCCGACCCGTCGGAGAACGACAACGAGGGCAACAGATTGGCCAAGCCTTTCCGTGCCTTCCTGCGCCTCGATGGCGCAAATAAAGCCAAGCTTTTCCTGCCCGGCCAGATTGGAGACGAAGGTGAGGGAATTGAAGAGATTGGCAATGACAACGTCCGTCCTGCCGGCATCTACTCCATCGACGGCAAGCGTCATACTTCGCTTCAAAAGGGCTTGAACGTGATTATTGGCAAAGATGGTAAGGCTCAGAAGATTTTTGTTAATTAAAAAACAAAGATATGAAAAAGATCTATACCACTCCTCGATTGAATGTGCGGCAAGTGAAGGTTGACGACATCATTATCACATCCGATCCGCAGATTTCCGATGATCCTTCCGACGAAGGGCAGCAACTGACTAAACGTCGAGAGGGTTCATCCGACTGGGATAATTACTGATGGACTTTGGAAGAAAACGAATAATCCTTGCAACAAAAAAGCCTTGGCCGTATGTGGTCAAGGCTTTAATTTCTTCATATAGGATCGTGGTGAATCGTTCATGATTTGTTTGAACTTGCGGAAGAACGCTATTTCTGATACAAATCCCGATTCGGAGGCTACATTTTCCATCGACATCATGGGATGTTCTGCCATCAAGCTGATGGAATATTCAATGCGTTTTTTATTCAAGTAAATGATGACTGAATAACCGAATGTCGTGTTTATCGCCCTTGAAACATAAAAACGATTGGTGGCAAGCTCCCTTGCGACATCATTGATTGTGAGTTTGGGATCCCTGAATAGTTGCTCATCTAGCATGATGGCTTCAAGTCTTTGTATAAGTTCTTCCATTTTAAAATCTTCAGTTTACAATGAGAAAAATATTGAAAATACGTTTTAAACGTATTTCCTTTTTATATCCGCTGCAAAGTTATCTATTTATTATCAATTTACCAAACTTAGAAAAGCAATATTACTTACAATTAACGTTAATTAACAAATTGAGGATTATTAATTTGATTATAAGTTCGTGCGTTTATGGTTGATTAAAGATTTTTCACTAAGGAATCGTCTATTTTATTCTATAATTAATTTTTGCGTTCAAAAATTGTTCGACAAACATGGCAAAAATAAAATATAAATATATTTTAGAGAAGCAATAGTGATTTTTTTGGTATTTGAATTTGTTTAATTCAGAAAAAAGTTGTATTTTTGCAAAGTTATGTTCGAAAATTCGGAAACTAGCCTATTGTAAAAGGTATCGAATCACAGAATATGGTTGTAAGTATATTTTATTTTAGAAAGAACTGAATGTTTTTAGAACTACTATCTAATGTGCTGAAACGGTTTTGTTTCTGTTTGATATTGATGAGCTCAGCCACAGCGATGTCTTTGGCTGAAGATGTTGTATTGTCGGGCACGGTGCTCAATGAAGCTGGCATGGCCTTCGACCGCAATGCCTCCACCTATTTCGCTGCCACGGCACCCGACTATGGTTGGGCAGGCCTCGACTTGGGCGAACGTCATGTCATCACCAAGATAGGTTGGATGCCTCGAAATAACGACACCGATCTTATGCTCCTCGGTGTCTTTGAGGGTGCCAATAGCCCCGACTTTATGGATGCCTTGCCTCTTTTAATCATCAAGAGCGCCAACCAAGTGGGCGTCCCTGGAGAGATGACTTATGCCGATGTCACCTGTTCCCAGGGCTTCCAATATGTGCGCTATGTGGGTCCGGCTGGCAGTTATGCAAACGTTGCCGAACTCGAGTTCTATGGTTACGAGGGCTTGGGCGACCATTCAAACATCACTCGCATCTCCAACCTCCCCACCCTCAGCATTCACACTGTCGATGGGGCGGTTCCCTACGACAAAGAGCATGAGATACCGGCGCAGTTCACCATTATCGGCGACAACGCCAATGACCTGCTCTCCGAACCAGGCAGCATTCGCGAACGCGGCAATGCCTCACGCGATTATCCCAAGAGACCCTGGCGCATCAAGTTCGAAAAGAAGCAGCGCGTGCTCGATGCTCCTGCCAAAGCCAAGAAATGGACACTCATCAACAATTGGGGCGACAAGACCCTGATGCGCAATCTCCTAGCCTTCGAGGTGAGTCGTCGGCTGGGAATGCCCTACACGCCCTTTGGACGTCCTGTTGATGTGCTGTTCAATGGAGAATACAAGGGTTGCTACCAATTGTGCGACCAGATTCAGGTCCATAAGAAACGTGTCAACATCGAGGAGATGACACCGCGTGACAACAGCGGCGATGCGCTCACGGGAGGTTACTTCTTCGAAATCGATGCATATGCTGAAAGAGATGAAACATCATATTTCTTCTCCAATAAGGGAAAGCCCGTCACCATCAAGTCGCCCGACGAAGACAGCATCACTTCTGCCCAGAAGAACTACATCAAGAATCACTTCAACAAGATGGAGAGCAACTGGAGCCAATACCTTGACCTCAACACCTTCCTGCGTCACTTCCTGGTGGGTGAATTTGCGGGCAACATCGATACCTATTGGTGCGTCTTCATGTACAAGCAACGCATGAACGACACCATCTACACCGGACCCGTCTGGGACTTCGACCTCGCTTTCAACAACGACAAGCGCATCACGCCACCCAACGAAATGACCGACTTCGTCTATCGATCGGGAGGAAGCTGCGTAGCCGACATGCTCACTTTTGTCGATAATGTCATCGTCAATACTGCGAGCACACAAGACAGTTTGCGTAAGGTATGGGAAGAGGCACGCTATAAGGGTCTCGACGAGGAAAACCTCGTTGCCTTCGTCGACTCGCTGGAGGATGAGATCATGCAGTCGCAGGAACTCAACTTTATTCGTTGGCCCATCATGAATGAGCGTGTTCATATGAACCCACAGGTCTGGGGCAGTTATGAAGCCGAAGTCGGAAATGTGCGCAACTATGTC
>JAEEII010000259.1 GCA_016281295.1 Bacteroidales bacterium | reverse complement strand
GCCATGCGATTGCTGGAATTGTTCATGCTGCTTTCGGTGCTGATTTCCTTGCTCGGCCTCGTGGCCATGAGCACCTATTATAGCGAGCAAAGCACCAAGAGCATCGCCGTACGCAAGGTGTTTGGCAGCAATGTCCGGCGCGAATTGTGGCGCACGGTGAAGGATTACATGGTTTTGGTCGGCATCGCGGCACTTATCGGCATCCCGCTTTCCGTTTGGTTCTGTGGCCGCTATTTGGATCGTTTCGCCTATCGCATCGAGCATTACGGTTGGATTATCGTTGTGGCTGCCATCCTCGGCATGTTGATGGCCTTTCTCTCGGTGCTTTGGCAGACATTGAAGGCTGCGCGGACGAATCCTGCGGAGGCTTTGAAGAAGGAATGAAAAAGAAAAAAATATAGAAACATACACCATTTCGAAATAAAATGTATCTTTGCATGTTAAATATAACAATCAGATAATTTATATTTAATAATTGATGATAAATTATCCGATTGAATAATTTATAATGCAAGCTGTTATGACGGACTATTATGAATATTCGATTCCAGAGTTGGTGCAGTTGCTCGGCACCCGTTTCAAGGATTACCGTATGCGGTCCCATCTGACACAAAGGGATGTGGCGGAACAGTCGGGTCTTACCGTGAACACCATCCATAAGTTCGAGAATGGTCGTGTGCCCAATCTCTCGCTCAGCACATTCCTGCTTCTCATGAAGGCCATCGGTTGCATCAATGGTCTTGACGAATTGATGCCTGAACTGCCCGAATCGGCATATCTTGTCAGAGATAGCGGAAAGAAAATGCAACGAATCCGTCATGCTTCACAGAAGTCCAACACCCAACAAGAATTGCCATGACGACAAGAATGCTGAGAATCATGCTTTGGGGACGTGAAGTCGGAAGGTTGAGTATTGACACCCGCCGAGGGCTTCCTTATTTCGAATACAACCCTGATTGGGTTGCGACGGGTCTTGACATCGCACCGCTTATCGCCTCTGTCAAACTGCCACAAAACCTCCGTCCGATTTTTGGCGCCTCTGAACGGTTGTATCAGAAGCTGCCGCCGTTTCTTGCCGACTCCCTGCCTGACGCCTGGGGCAATGAGCTTTTCGAACAATGGCGGAGACAACAAGGTATCAAATTCGGAGAGATTACGCCGTTGGACAAATTGGCTTTCATTGGCAGACGCGCCATGGGTGCCCTGGAGTTTTTCCCTGAAACTGCCGGCTTCTCCACAAAGGAGGAACTTGACCTGAAAGCCTTAATTGACTTGGCATCAATGATCTATGCGCAGCGGGAAAACGCGCGTATCGCCCCCGACCAGTCGATAACCATGCAATCCTTGATGGCAGTGGGCACCTCGGCAGGGGGGCGTCAGCCCAAAGCCATTATCGCCATCAATCGCGCAACGGGCGAAATCCGTAGCGGACAAGTTGACGCGCTGAAAGGTTTCGAGCATTGTATCCTGAAATTCGGCCTTAGGGGCCGTTCCACTGCTGAACTTGAGATGACCTATTATGAAATGGCCACGAAAGCCGGGATAAAGATGATGCCTTGCTGGTTGTTGGATGTTGAAGGTGACAAACACTTTGTGACCAAACGCTTCGATCGTGAAGACGACAAAAAACTCCACATGCAGACCTTGGCGGCACTCTATCCCGAAGCCGACAGTTACGAACGCCTGTTGTGGGTGTGCCGCAAGATGCGCCTTTCGGAATTTGACTGCGAGGAGGTCTTCCGCCGCATGGTGTTTAACATCTTGGCCAACAACACCGACGACCATAACAAGAATTTCTCGTTTCTTATGGACGAGCAAGGCCGTTGGCGACTTTCACCCGCCTACGACATGACCTATATCTTCAATAGCGGTGGGTTCCTTCCCGAGACACAACATTGCTTGATGATTCATGGGAAATACTCAGGCGTGACGTTAGACGAGATCCAAGAATTTGCTGCTGAAAACGGAATCCGTAGAGCGTCAAACATTATTCAAGAAGTGGCTGACGCACTTCTCGAGTTCCGTTCCATCGCTGAACGAAATGGCGTGAAAGAGCAGTGGATCACTGCCGTTGAACATACGCTGAACAACAATCTAAGTAACTGGTATCTCGGTAAGGTTAAGGCTATTGCGAGTTATGTTGATGCTGGTGGACACAATATTGCGAATATCCGTATCGTATTGCAGTTCAAAGGGAATTATCATCTTCTTGCCACCATCGACGGCATGGAACGTAAATATGTGATCCGCCAGAAGACTATCGCACACGAAGAAATCAGCCGTATTGGAATCACCAATTTGTCGGATGAATACCTGAAAGAACTCGTTGAAAAGTTTATAATATATAAAAAGTGAAACCATGCCCAAACTCAAATCCAAAATCCTAGTCGTTGACGACAACGCCGGCATCCGGTCGGCACTGAAAATATTGCTGCCCATGCGCTTCGCCGAGGTGGAACTTATCGCTTCGCCCAAGGTGCTGATGGAGACCATGCGGGCTTTCAAGCCTGACGTGGTATTACTCGATATGAACTTCGAGACCGACATCAACACGGGCAACGAAGGTCTCTTTTGGCTCTCCGAACTGAAACGCGACTTTCCCGAGGTGGAGGTGGTGCTCTTCACGGCCTACGCCGACATCGCCCTCGCCGTGGAAGGCATGAAACGCGGTGCCTTCGACTTCGTGGTGAAACCTTGGGACAATGCCAAGCTTCTTGCTACACTTGAAGAGGCATGCAAGAAACACCGTAAAGTTGCAGGGAAAGAATCTCCCATAGTGACAGTTCCCTCGATGCGATGGGGTGGGAGTGAGGCCATGAAACAGTTGCGTGAGATGGTTGAGAAAGTCGCCCCGACAGATGCCACGGTGCTTATCACTGGCGAGAATGGAACCGGTAAGGACGTGTTAGCTAACGAGATACACCGTCTCTCCATGCGTTCGCATAAACCGATGGTGGGCGTGGATGTCGGTGCCATCACCGAGACGCTTTTCGAGAGCGAGATGTTTGGCCATGTAAAAGGGGCTTTCACCGATGCCCATACTGACCATGTCGGCAAATTCGAGCAGGCCGACGGCTCCACCTTGTTTCTTGACGAGATTGGAAACATCCCGCTGAGTCAACAGGCCAAGTTGTTGCGTGTGATTCAAAACCGTAGCATCACCAAAGTGGGTGACTCGAAGTCGGTGCCCATTAATATCCGCCTGATCTGTGCCACCAACATGAACTTGGATGAGATGGTTAAGGATGGTCGGTTCCGTGAGGATCTCTATTACCGTATCAACACGGTGACGCTTCATCTTCCAGCCTTGCGCGAGCGTCCGGATGAGATTGTGCCGTTGGCAGAGACCTTTGTGCTGCAATATGCCGAGAAGTACCATCGCGTGGCACAAGGCCTTTCTGAAGAAGCCAAACAACTGTTGCTGCGTTGTCGCTGGAACGGTAACATCCGTGAGTTACAGGGCTGCATCGAGAAGGCGGTCATCTACTCCGAGTCAGAACTGGTTCGCGCCGAGGATTTGCAAATCAGGGCTTCGGACTTGACAGCAGGCACAAGCCAAGCAGAATCATTAGAAGATGCCGAGGAAAAAGTGATTCGTCAAGCCATGAAGCAATATAACGGGAACTTATCGCTTGTAGCGAAGGCGTTGAAAATCAGTCGCCCAACATTATATAACCGTTTGAAGAAATATGGAATATGAGTGTTTGGTTATGGATAGCGGTTGTTGTTATGGCGGTGGTGGTGGCCATCGTGGTGACTTTTTGGCTGACACGAAGGCATGACACTCAAAAAGTGTCTTTCATGATGGACGCTTTGGAGGACGGAGAAATGAATTTCCATTTTCGTCCCAGCTCTCCACTGAACAGAGCCTTGAACCGCATTCATGGTATCTTCGAACGAAGATCTGCCATCGATGAATCCACCTCGTGGAGCAGATTGTTCCGTGTCATCACTCATGAGATCATGAACACTGTAGCGCCCATTGCATCGTTGAGTGACGCACTCTCCAAAGAACAGGATCTTGATGTGAAGGCTGGCTTGGAGACGATCTCTGCCTCTTCCAAAGATTTAATCCGTTTTGTGGAATCGTACCGTAATTTCACCCAGGTGACTCCACCGGTGCGTAAGGCGGTGTTGGTGGACGAGCTGCTGGACAGGGTGTTGCGGCTTAACAAGGCTAAAATCGCAGAGCAAGGCGCGGTCATGACCTATCAAGCCATGACACCCGACTTGCTCATCTATGCGGACGAGGGACAGATCATGCAGGTGTTCAACAACCTCATTAAAAATGCGGTGCAGGCAGGTGCCTCTTCCATCCGTATCACTGCCGACTTGAATGCGGAAGACCAAACCGTAATCCGTGTCGCCAATAACGGCAAGGCTATCCCGTTAAGACAAATTGATGAGATTTTTGTGCCTTTCTATACCACCAAACCCAACGGAACAGGCATCGGGCTCAGTCTTTCCAGACAGATCATGGTCAAACACAACGGTGTTTTAAACTTGGAGCAGAGCGACAGTCAAGTGACGATATTTACGCTGGTTTTCAAATAGTTATTGTTTGATAATCTTTTGAGTTTTAGATCCTTGACCTGTGATTGTGGTAACAAAGTAAAGCCCGGGACTCAACATGGACAGGTCGAGTTGAACCTCGTCGCAATGGGTGACCACAGCGTTGATTTTTTTTCCGAAAACATCGGTGATTTCCACTTGCTGCAATCCTTGTGCAATAATGTTGATATGGTTGTTAGCGGGGTTAGGGAATGCTGTCGTTGCAGCTTGGTGTTCGGAGGTCGCGGCTGGTTCAACCACGTTGACCCACAAGGTGGTTATGGCTGTGGCACAGTCGCAGTCGAGAAGTAGCATGATGTCAAGCCAACAGACAGAGCCTGCGGGAATTGATGAGAGCAGGGTTGCCTCGGCGATGATGTGCTTGGTCTCATCGGGTTGCAGACTGAAAGTGGTGCCAGCGACTCCGTCAATCAGGAAATGAATGTTGCTGAAGTACTCGTGTGAAGGTGATAAAATGACATTAATAGGCATGTAGCCCGTGTTTTGTACATCAAAATGATGAGTGGCCACGGAGCCAGGGTAAAGAACGGTGTCGGCACTGAAAGGATTGGTGATGAACTCATATTTGGCTACCATGTCCACCGCTACATCGTCGATCGTGAGATACGACGCTCCTTCATGGGAGATGGCGTGGATGCCAAAATACTCGTAGTTACTTGAAAGCGTCTCAATATAGACCGCTACTTTCTCATATTCATTTTGGCTGATCTCGAAAGTTTGCAGACATTGAACCATTTGGCTTGGGTTGGCTCCATTACCGCCCCAAAACTCCAATTCATAACTTCCATCTGAGATGACCCAAGCAGAGAAACGGTATTTCAAATCCGCGCTGAGAAAGAGGGGCATGTACATCCATGATTCTTCGGCATTGGTGTAGGCATACCAATTCCCGGTGTGAGGAATGCGATTATGGTCTTTTTCCTGATAGCCACAAAGCCATGACTCGTTGTCGCAGGTCCATCCGACGGGAGTGGCGTTGTCGTGATTGGCGTATTCAAAACCTTCAATAAGAATGCTGTCGGCAAAGGAGAAAGAAGCTAATAAGAGAGCAAAGAGTGTGAGTGTTAGTTTTTTCATTTTTATTTTTGTTCTGTATTTCTGGTTGCAAAAATAAGATAAAAAATAAATTATTGTTTATTTTTGCCGCAATAATACGCAAAAACATGGAAAAGGAAAGGAATGTTGACAAGTTGTCGGGATATCTTATCAAGCTGGGTGGCTTAGCCATCATTGTTGCGCTTTGTTGGTATTTCAAGAATATATTGATTTATATTGTTATTGCATTTGTGGTGTCGTTGATAGGAAGACCTGTCATGAGGCTATTAAAGCGCTTTCATATCAAGAAGTTTTATCTTCCGGACTGGTTTTCGTCCGTGTTGACCATTGCTCTTATCATCGGTTTGATGATTCTTATTGTTACGCAGATGATTCCTTTGGTGACGAATATCATTCGAGATGCCTCGATTCTTAATGGAAAAACAGTCTTGGAATCGAATCCAGTGGAAAGGGTTAATGAGTGGCTGATAGGTTTGTTCCCTGAATTGGGTGAGAATTTTGACCTTGTGGCATTGGTGATTGAGAAGTTGCGTGAGTTGGTGAGTTTCAGCTATGTTTCAGGCATCGTGGGTTCTGTGGCCTCGTTGGTCACCAGTGCTTTTGTGGGGTTGTTTGCGGTGGTGTTCATCTCATTCTTTTTCTTGAAAGACTCTGGGTTGTTTGAGAGGATTATTTGTGCTTTGGTGCCAGATCGTATTGAGTCAACCATGAATAAGACATTGAACGATATCAAACAGTTGCTCTCGCGTTATTTTGTGGGATTGTTGCTTGAGATGTTAGGGGTGGCTTTGATAGATTGTTTGGGTTTATGGCTCATTGCGCGTTTGGATTTCAGCTATGCCATTGGCATTGCTTTTATCGCTGGTCTTTTGAATGTGATTCCTTACGTGGGTCCATTGATGGGCGAGGCTATCGGCGTGATTTTGGGCGTAATCTTAAAAGTCGGGATTGGCGCGGGATTGGATGTGAATGTTTGGGTGTTCGCGTTGATTATCTTGGCAGTCATGCTCACGGCGCAATTGATTGATAATTTCATTTATCAGCCAGTGATTTATTCCACCAGTATCAAGGCGCATCCCTTGGAGATATTCATCGTGTTGCTCATGGCAGGTCATATCGGTGGAACGTTGGGTATGCTGGTTGCCATTCCCGCTTATACGGTAGTGCGTGTCATTGCCCTGCGGTTCTTCCATCGTTTTAAACCGATTCAGCGTTTGGATCCTGATTTGAGCGACGAAGACAAAATTATTGAGAACATCGACTGAGGGAAATTGAGAATTGAGAGGTTAGTGGTTAGAGGTGGGGATGAATTGGATTTTGCATCGGCAGACCTCGGCGTTCTCGTGGGTGAATTGATCTGTTTTTACTAGACTAATGCAATAGGTCTGTTCACCAGTTTGTTCCCTGAAGAAATGCAGCTTGTCACCTTGATGGGTTTCCGCCACGTATGCAATATCGAAACGCTTGATTTGGTGTTCTTTGTACCAGGGAATATCCCATAAATCGATGACGTGCTCGATATATTTGATGGAGTTGACATGTCCGTTGATATCGATGTCGTGATAGTAGATGTCGAGGCTGCGGACGAGTTCTGTGTTGGCATCCATCTTCACGCGGTCGCCTTTCGCGATGGGGCAGGGTTTGTCGGTGACAATGAATTGATTGATGGCTCCGTCGTCAATGGCGAAGATGTCGGAGGGTTGGCGCGTGTCGGTGTCGATCAGGGCCCACACAGATCGGCCATATCCATACACCTTGCCGTTGTCGCCTGTGATGGCGAAGTTGCGTTGGGTGAAATAGCGCAAGGCTCCCTCGATCCAGGTCTCCACATGGAATTGCTCAAGTTGTTGCGGCATCTCTTCCATCTCGATGGCCAGCCTTGACAGCACCCAGGCGCGGTGAATGCCTAACAGGTGTTTCATGCCGAAGCCACGCCCTGTGGCGTGGAAGTCTGCTGCGTTAAGCAGGTGATTGCCCAAATGTCCTAAACACAGATGTCCCGAGAAGTCACAATGAAACGGCTCGGCAATAAACTCATATTTTCCAATTTTATCCATATCTCTCAATTCTCAATTCTATGCTTCTTCCTAAATGCAACTGAGTCACCCCATGCGTTATACAGTACTTTGTGTCCAATGGCGGCCAGACGGATATCTAAGCAGCTTTGGCATTCATCGGGCTTGTCTTTCACGCAGGCTTTGTCGGGATAAATCAGATAGTTCTCTCGGAACTCATTTGGTGTGAGGTTAGGCATGATGACATTGGCCCCGGCGAGAATGGCCTTCTCGCGACCTTGCGGATCGACAGTCTGGTTAGCGGTGGCGGCCACCATATTGATTTCAGGCATCATCAGACGAAGGATGGCTATCATCTTTAACGTCAATTCCATTCGCTTTTCGGCAGAAGGAATGTGGTCTCGATATAGCCAAAGTGGTGTGTCAGGGTGGGGGATGAAAGGTCCCATCCCGACCATGGCCACGTCTTTTTGTTGGAAGAAAAGCAGGTCGTCAGCCAAATCGTCAAGCGTTTGGAAGGGGAGACCCACCATAACGCCGGTACCTGTCTGGTAGCCGACTTTCAGAAGGCTGTCAATGCAGTTTAGACGTTGTTTGAAGTCGTGTTTCTCGTCATGCGGATGAATCTTATAATAGAGTTCCTCGTTGGAGGCCTCGATGCGGAGCAGGTAACGGTGTGCGCCCGCCTCAAACCAGCGACGGTATGTCTCTTCGGTTTGTTCACCCAAGGAGAGTGTGATGCCCAGGCTTCCATTGTCTATCTTCTTGATTTCCTTGACCAAATAGGTAATCTTATCGACAAAAGCCTTATCGCTTCTTTCACCGCTTTGCAGTGCCACTGAGCCATAGCCCAGTTCATGCGCCAGCTTGGCACATTCGATGACTTCCTCATCGCTGAGCGTATATCGTTCCACCTTTAGGTTCTTGCAGCGCACGCCACAGTAGAGGCAGTACTTTGTGCAGATGTTGCTGTATTCAATCAGTCCGCGTAGGTGGACGTAGTTGTCCAGATGCTCCAGCTTCACCTGCAAGGCGCGGTCGAAGAGTTTCTTCTTGTCTTCGCCTTCGGCAGATAGGAGGAGCTTGATTTCCTCTTTGTTGAGGCCGGTTTTATGTAGGATTTCTTCGAAATTCATAATGGATATAAAAACGAGGCAAATGTAATGAAAAATGTTGAGATAGTAATCGGCTTCAGGAAATATTGTAAAACAAATCAATATTATTGGTAAATTGTATTAATTTATTATATTTGCAAATTGAAAACAATGAAAAAATTCGCAAAAAATCGAATTATTTAGAATCTTTTATTATTTTTGCACCGTGATAGTAACATTTTATCAGGTCTATCTTCGAGAGTTATATGAACAAGGGAGGACCAGCGATAAAAAGCATCGTTATCAACCTGATGTTGTTAGGCGATACCAGCAGAGGATTAAGACTTTGGAATCGGCTCCAAGGATTGAGACGCTGTTTCAGTTGAATTCGCTTAATTACGAAGTGCTAGGGGGTGATAAAAAAGGGGTCTCTTCCATACGTGTCAATGGCAAGTATCGTATTGAGTTCACTGTCAACTTTCAAGGAGAACCTGTCGTGACTGTCTGTAACATACTTGAATTGTCGAACCATTATAAATGACTCAGAGATGATTAGAATAAAAGATATGGATCCTCGGATGATTGCTAACAACTTGAAACCATCTGAGCCAGTTCATCCTGGGCTTTTGCTAAAAGAGGAAATTGAGTATAGAGGCATCACCCAGAAAACTTTGGCGAAACAGATGGGCGTTTCATATACAGTGTTGAACGAAATATTAAATGGCAAACGTCCCATCTCGGTGGAATATGCCCTATATCTTGAGGCGGTTTTGGGTGTGGATGCGCAATTATGGATTCAGATGCAAGCGGATTATAATCTTCAAGTCGCAAAAAGCGATAAAGCCATTATGCGCCGTATCAAGGAAATCCGAAAGATGGTAGCGGCGTTGTGATGCTCAGGCACGTGATGAAGCCAATCCCGATTTCGATTGGGATTGGCTTATTTTTTTTGAGGGCAATAAGGTGAGTGATGAGGATTTTGACCGTTGGGGATTCCCATTTATTGCCTTAGGTTGGTCGCTTGACGTAGAAATCAATCCTGTAGTCTATACGTACAGTGATAGAATTAGGTGTATGGTTATGTGTTTTTGTTGCTTTAGATGACGCCTTTTTTGTGCGGTTGGGGCTCATATTGAAATTTTTCGTAAATTTGCCGCCGATTTGAAAACGAGAATTTTTATTTTATGACAAAAGCATTGAAAATCGTGGTGCTTGCCAAGCAAGTGCCCGATACAAGAAACGTGGGTAAGGACGCCATGACTCCAGAAGGCACCGTGAATCGCGCAGCTTTGCCCGCCATCTTCAATCCCGAAGATTTAAATGCCCTTGAACAGGCCCTGCGCCTGAAGGAACAGAATCCGGGCAGCACCGTTGGCGTGCTCACTATGGGTCCGCCTCGCGCAGGTGAGATCATCCGCCAAGGGCTCTTCCGTGGTGCTGACACGGGCTGGCTGCTCACCGACAGACTGTTTGCAGGAGCCGATACCTTAGCTACCTCATACGCCCTTGCCATCGCCATCAAAAAGATTGGCGATGTGGATATCGTCATCGGAGGCCGCCAGGCCATCGACGGCGACACAGCTCAGGTGGGTCCGCAAGTGGCACAGAAACTGGGTCTCAACCAAGTGACCTACGCTGAGGAAATCCTCAAGATCGAAAATAACATCGCCACCATCCGTCGTCATATCGACGGTGGCGTGGAGACTGTGGAAGTGCCGCTGCCTTGCGTGATTACCGTCAATGGCAGCGCAGCACCTTGCCGTCCTTGCAACGCCAAGTTGATGATGAAATATAAGTATGCCTTATGCCCACTCGAGGTGGATGGGAATACAGAAGTCGGAAGACGGAATTCTGAATTGAGCAAAGACAGGCCTTACCTGGCGCTCAACCAATGGAGCGTGGCCGATGTGGATGGCGACCCCAACCAGTGCGGCCTCTCGGGTAGCCCCACCAAGGTGAAGACCGTACAGAACATCGTCTTCCAGGCAAAGGAGAGCAAGACCCTCACCGCCAGCGATGCCGATGTGGAAGGATTGAT
>JAEEII010000026.1 GCA_016281295.1 Bacteroidales bacterium | reverse complement strand
GAGTCCATGTTTCGCCGACCTTGAGGCCGCCGGCAGATGGCATACATGAAGAATGCTTCCGATTTGCCTCTTCTCGTGCTTGCTGCGTTGTCCCAGAATGTTGATATATCCCATAGTCCCCATCCTTGAATACTGCCACAACGTTTCCATCACAGTCTATGTGTGTTGATATTTCCATACCGTCAGGGTCCACTAGTTTAACAGGATTCCATGCGCAGTAGGCATACGGTGATATACTCGGATACTTATCCGCCAGCGGGTCGACACTCAGCCACATGGTCATCAGCTCGTGGTCCATGTAACGGGCGCCGAAATAGCCGTAGCCGGTCTCCTCGTCTTTCTCTTTCCCGGTGAAAGTGAACCTTTCCTGATATCCCGCCCCTGGTGCATATTGATTGACAAAGGGGGCGCCAAAGGGTAAATACTGAAGATGTTGGATGGCATCTCCGGCCCTGTTTGTTATCCAACTGGCGCTGCCGAGGTGGTCGGAGTGGTAGAAAAAGATGTTGTTTTCTTCTTCAGTCTCATGTTCGCACCGTTCAACAACATGATGGAACCATTCGAGATTAATTTCCACGTCGGCATAGAGGTGATTGGGCATATCGTAAAGAGGAGCGTTGAGTTCATCGTCCGATACATGTCCATATGACACGACACAATTCAAATCATTCTGCGGTAGTTCACGATGGTGAATATCATCACGACTTTGGGCAAAAAGTGTGTTTGCCGTTTCTTGCAGATCCGGACGTTCCTCGGAGAAATGTTCGTTAAAACCACCTCCAATCTTGGCACATATCCGTTCGGTGCCGGCATAATAGTGCTTCGTGTACCCATGCAGTCCTAACACCACATAAGGAGATGGGTAGAGTGTCGGGTGGTCAAGCACAGCCGCCGTGTGTTGAAACTCGGCATTAACATCCATTTCATTGTTTTTCCCAACAAGTTTAAGGGTACGCTCTCCCGATTGATCGCAAGTGTAATAGCTATAGAAACTTGCATCAATCACAGCATGCATACGGTTATCCTCCGTCCAAAACAGATGTCTGCTCCCTAGCCAGAAACCATCTTCCTTTGCACGGTTTCTTTGGCCGAGGTTACCAGCCTTGTCCCATTGCAGGTCGAACAACTCGTGATTTTCCGTATCCTTGATTCTGCGGGGCGCATGGGGTTGGTAGGTGTCGCAATAGCCATAGTTCAAAAGCGAGGTTCCATTATTAATGTCAGAGTTGGCATATTCTTGCTTCCATCTAATCCTGCCCCCATCGGTATACTCCATTTTATTGTTCCAATCGCCACAGACTCCGTTGCCGTCGGCATCGGTCAGCCGATAAATATTGTCATACTTGTACGTGTTCTTATACTGACCACCGAGAGGTCCTATAGGCAATGCCATATTCTCTATGTGGCCGATGTTTCCAACCTTGTCAAGGTTGTAAACAATATCCTGCATCAGAACATTGTTATGGTCGCGACTCTGCAAATGGTTCAATCGTTGCAACTGGTCGTAATAGTAGTTGGTGGAAGTATTGTTGCCATACTCTATGAAAGTCCGATTACCATATTTATTGTAAAGGATTTGTCCAATATAGACCTCCGACATAGTGCCTTTGGTCCAATCCATGCTGTCCAGTTCGCCGGCGGTGTTATAATGATATCTCACTATCTCTCCGTCAGGATAGGTCATGCATATCATACGGCCCCAGCTGTCGTAATCATATTTGCTGCTGAAGGTATACGCCTTGTCGTCGCCAGGGATGGTGACAGTGCGAATCTCTTTTGACACATTGCCGAGAGCATCATAGTCGAACCGATGTTCACCTGTGCCATCGACAACACTCTCCAAGCGGCCGCGATTGCGTCCGGATGAGCCAAACGTGTATTGCACATTATTTGCATACATATAACTATAACGTTTAGTTTTGGGTCTGTAGTATGTGTAGTCGTAAAAAATTTGCCCGAGGGAGTTGTTTTCTTGAACCAGATGGCCTGCCGGATCATACACAAATTCAGTTATCCCTGCATCGGGATGTATGCGTCTCACGAGTTGTCCGAGCATATCATATTGATAATCGACAGGGAAACTATCTGGATCAATCGATTGCTTCAATAACCCAGTGGCATAGTAAGTAAACCGGGTGATGCCACCAATAGCATCCGTGTTCTGAAGAATCAGCCCTCTTACATCGGTTACTTTGACAGTGGTGTCGTTTTCCGGGTCGATAGTTTCTGTCAAGAAATGAGTGGCACCTCCGAGGTTCGCAAACCCATAGGTATTAATAGTTGTGCTACTGACCGCCGGTATAGAAATATCAACCACACGGTCAAGTATATCATATGACGATTGAGTGAACATCCCCGTATCAGTAGGTGTGGCATACCGGCAGTATGGCATGTTGGAGACAAAAGGCTCGTACATTCTGACAGCACGCCCCGCATCGTCATAGATGGTATGACCTGAGGCCACCTGTGTTTGGACCCCATTGACCACAGATGTTTTCCTCGTTTGAAGAACACGAGCGTGCCCATCAGCAAACAGAACGGTAGTCGTCTTGAAGTTGGTATCGACTCGGGATCGGTTTATTGTTTGAGCCCAAACAGGAGCTCCTGTATGTGATATGCAAGATATCGGTGTCAGCAAACCAAGGGTTGCCGGATGACCAACAAAGGAGGGGAAATGAGGAAGTACAAGTTGAGGTGCGGGGATTGCATCATCCCAATATGCATATCGAACCGTCGGATAGTCTGTCGTGTCAGCCTCCAGTGGTGCCCGAATTGTCAAAAGCCGACCCCAGTCATCGTAAGTATAGCTCATACTGTCACCGCCTACCGAGAAAACCCTCAAGGGAACGCCTAATCGTATATCATAGTCGGTGCGGCTCTCATCGCCCCATATCATATCAGTTACAGAAATGCGAAATTGATGGACAAGGTTGTCATAGACATATTTGTATATGGGACGTTCTCCACCATTGTTTTCCGGCAAGACCACATGGGAAACATTACCATATTGGTCATAGTGATAATCGGTAACAGACAATGTTGAGTTATTATGCAGGATGAGGTTCTCAAGCAAACCATTGGGGTAGTATTTGGCTTCGCGATGCTGCAGTAAATTGTTTGAATCATCGTAGACAAATATGTCCTGCGGCAGTGCCGTTTGGTTGCGATTACGACGAGTGTATTTGACATCGCAAATCATATCATCATCTGTGGTTTGGCTATTATTACGGTTGACGTATTGCGTCACCCGTCCATAACCTTCGTGATTGTATTGCTCGACCGTTTCAATCATAACGTCATTGTTTGATGGGTCAAAATAGCGTACGCGAGCGATATTCAGGGCTGGCCAAGTGGCATCGAAGCAATGCTGCATATCAACAGGGACAATTATTCCGTCGGCGATTTGCTTCAACTCATATTCCCAGTCATGTTCTACATACCAATGGCCCTGTGCATCCTCAATCCTCTCAAAATCTTTCCTACCACGCATTTTATAGACATCTGTGCGGTAGTGCTGTCGGATGACCCGATATGGATGATTGTCGGAGAATTGTGTTATGGTAACATTCGAGAAGCCATAAGGTGTACGTTCAGAGACAGAATGGACATAATTGGAATACTGGAAACTAAACTGTCGAACATCGCCACTTTTTCCAGTGGCATCAGAAACAGAAAGCGTTTGCATGACAGTCGGTCGTTGACGAGACATCGGTGAGTAATCGGCCTGCGCATAACCTATTTCTATGTGATTCCCATAGAATGCATCTACAGAGACCAATTTGTCGACAGAGAACAACCGATTGTAACGGACTAGGATTTTGTCTCCATTATCTCCGCCACGCATCACAAGGTCGGGCAAACCATCTGCATTCATATCTATAAGCGTGGCCTCTGTAGTAGAAACAGAGTTGCCAACTGCCACACCTGCGGAAGCTTGGAATTTAAGTGTAATGCCCCAGAAGAAGGAAATAGGACAGCCGTAAGTGATTTTCCCATCAAGATCAATATTGTGCGTTTTACTAAGATTCTTCGTTGTGGAATTAAGCGTGTATGAATTGCTACAGAACCCCCAACCTTTGTTAAAATAAACATTTTGGTTACCTGTTATTTTATCCACCATTCCATCACCATTGATATCGGCATACTGCACCACACTTTCATTGTCAGACGCGTTCACCCCCAATCCTACAGAGAAACTACGATTAACGGTATTGTGTATTGTGTTGGGGACAGTGCCTGGGTAAGAATCAGAGTAAGAAAATTCTGAACTGGAATTAATCGGACAATTGGTGCTTTTGTTTTGTGGCATAGGGTTGGACAACATCGGTTCCAAATCATAATAATCGTACCCAAGGTTAATGCCTACATTGGTACCATTAACATAGTCTGGTAAGCCATCCCCGTTCAAATCCATCCAAGCCATATCAAGATGGTCATCGGACATTGCCGAAATAGCCGCATTGCCATTGAGGTCCAATCCACGGCGTCGTTCGTGAATATTCACAGTTGCGGCCTTTTTGAATGTCTTGCTATATACAGGGAATGCAGCGCCCCCTTGTAGGCTATAGGCATCATAGACGGTTTTCTGGATGCCCCGTTCGCTTCCAGGGACCGAGCCTGCCGTGAAATCAGAAAGGCCTCCCATCGATCGGGAATACTGGATCTCGTTTTCGCCTATTACATCAGGGAATCCATCACCGTTAAAGTCCATAAAATCTACAGTCAGCTCGTGTGTACCGTGCGAACGATTGTAGCATACACTTGGTGAAAGGTTTAAGAGAATAGTATCATTCTCTATTTTGACACCTGAAGAAACAGACGCATGAACACCCCATCCTTTCTGCGTGGATTCTTTTATAGGGCCCACGGCTGTCAGGCCAGAAGCAGAAATACTTTTGTTTGTTGTTGGATAAAGCAATTCATCGTGAGCCAGCGTCGTACGAGTGGTTTGCCAATTGAACATGCTTGTTTGGTTGGCAGTGATAAAAGAGCGGTATGCAAAGGATGTCCAGATACGAGAATTTCTGTCAGAATCGTACTCTACGTTCATCACGGAGACATTTGTGTTGTCGGGATTGGGAATGTTTGCCGACAAGCCTGTTTGCAATACGTCCGGATCAATGGCATTGTTTGTGTCACCAATCATGGAATCCGGACTACCGATAAGATTGTTGACATAGGTATCGTCATAGCGGGAATCAAGGTTAAGGCGGCTTTCTACAATAGCTGTACGCATAGTGCTGTCATTATAAGCAAAAACGCCCCACCCACGATAAAGTGACTTAAACACAGCCAAATCCATAAAGCTTGGTAAAGAATAGGATTCCTGTGGAAAGATTGGGGACAGATAGCGGTCAATTGAATAGATGGTTGAGGCATTCATGTCCTCATCAAAAACTGTTGAGGAAGCGGGAATGGACGTGTCGGCGAAACTCCTGCTAAGGATATGGGGGAACCATTGGAGTTTGGTCCAATCCACATTGCTATGACTATAAGCTTCGAACCTAATGGAAGCTTTGTCGTTAATTAGTGTGTCGATGAGAGAGAATGAAGCATCTATTGGAGTCGTCCCCGGAAGTATAGTATCTGTCTTATGAAAGTTTTCCGTTGCTCCAGAGGAATCCGTACAAATGATGTGTAGCCAAACCGTGTCGCACATGGCGGATGTGAACGTGTAATCGGCATTAATATCGACACGTCCTGAATGTGGCATATAAAAACGCTCCTCCTGCCAAGGTAGGAAATCTTTAGATGCATCGAAAACAAAGTTATTCCTTCCCTCGCAATCAAATGTATCCAATGTGGATGACGTCACCTGTGTATAAGTTATTACCGGATTCCAATCGACGACATCATAGCTGTCGTCTAGCAACGATTCCACACGAAAATAGATTCGGTCATTTTGACTGACTGGGATAGAAGGAAAAGCCATACTTTGTAGGTTGGAGTTTGTCAGGTCGTACCCAACAAGTTTGGAACCGTTGTGTTGAATACTGACATGCACACCGTCAGTGTTTGTATTGGCTCTCGCAACATCAAATAGGCTACTCAGAGATGCATTGCCAGAAATGCTGATTGTTCCCGAGTAAGGGGCAATCCACACACGGACTGCACTACGACGAACAGTATCATATTGTTTTTGAGGAAGTGTGTCGGAAGTAGTAATGGTTATGGCGCAGAGACTGTCTTTCTCGTCCGGCATGTCGTTGATGCTTGAGGTGCATGTCTGCGAGACATTTCCGGGTTCAAAGATGGAATTATTGAGAGCGGAGGCGTTTTCGAGCGAATAATAGCTTATACTACAGGGGCTATTATTTTGAGAATGATATTGATAAGAATTTCCAAAAGAGATATTGCTTCCATTTGAATTATTGAACCAGACTTGTCCTTCTTTGACAATATCGGGCAAACCGTCCGCATTGACATCAGAAAAGTACATCTTGTTTTTGGATTTATTATAAGAAGTCTGTCCACTTATATTCAGACCTACAGTTGCAACCGTCGAATTCTCGAGTTCCGCCCCGGCGTGAAGGTCAAGGCCTATGGCAATACCGTCCGATGTTGAACGGCTGAATCCATCTGTTGGCAAATCAAAGGGATGGCTGGAATCATATTGATTCGATTGTGGGTTGAACAATTGGTAATTCCATCTGGAATTGCTAAACCCTGATGGAAACAGAAGATCGGGATAGCCGTCTCCATTCAAATCAATCAGAATAGATTTGCCTTTGTTGACGGCATATGGAGTGATTTTGGCTGTTGCCTCAATGTTAGTAGTACGGAGCCACGAATCAAAACCCAGTCCAACACCTGCACTCAAATCCACACCAGAGTGCCAGTCGCTACCACCACCGAGAGGACTGGCATGTAAGTATGGCAAACCACTATTCCCATCTGCAATATCTGTAGCAAAAGAAACTGGGTCGCTGAATGTGATCTGGTCAATGTCCTGATAATTGAAACGATGATATTTCAAAATACAGTGAGGGTTGTTGAAATAACTGGTTGAAACATTGGGTGCATACTGAGACCATTCGGATGGACTCATTTCAATTGCGGCATCAAGGCGGGATGTTCCTGTCGATGAATAGGAATACAAAAGTCGGTAGCCACGGATAAGACTTGAGTCGGTTTGCTGCAATGTGACTGGAATATTGAGGAATTCACCTGCAAGCTGATATAGTTCGGACTCACTAATACTGCCTCCAAGATAATTTTTATATATTTCGTTAATATATGGATACTCTCCCGTACCAGCAAGTGCCTCAATGCTATCGAGTGTCAATCCGTTTGTTTGTGACTGCTTGATATACCATGTCTTGACAGAATCGAGCAGCAGGCAGGTATTTTCCTTGACACCATAATTGCCATTGATGACAGGATCCTGTCGTCCTTCTCCGTAGTAGAAAGAAACGCAATAACCAAACCAGGAAGAGTCAATTTGCCCTTCGTCTGGCAAGGTGTAAAGAATCCGGTCTAGATAGACTCGAGTTCCAGAAATGATTCCACCATGTCCTTGACGGTAGGTAAAATACTTATATTGGATGGTATTGCCGTTTCTGTCTATCACTTTCGAGAGATACCACTTGGCGATACCATTGGCCTTTTGTGAACGCAACCTCGACTCGTTACTATTCCCATAGATATATTGCAAACCATTGCGATCAAAGACTTCCCACCAGTAATCACCAGGGCCTGTGCCGTGTCTGATAATACTATCAAAGGTGCCCTCGACACGTGGATAAAAGCGTACATCTCCCGACATTCGATTGTCGTTGGCACGGGCAAATGCCGGTAGTTGGTCGTAGCTGGTCAATAGCTGCTCGCCATTTAACATGTAGGTCTCGGTTTCTTTTCTATTATCATATAACGGCACACCCCATCGTGTTTCAACACTAATACACGGAACTGGCAAATCCCAACCCATACCACATACTCCATTGCCACTATTGCTATTGTATGTAAGCCCGATTTGGGGCTGCATTCCTTGGCGACCTTCGGGTACACGAAAAGGATAGGAAATATTGACAGTACCCATATTATTGGCTTCTGGAGCCGAAACTGTCGTATAGGCGACGAGCGGATTTGCCGCCTCAAGGCCACTTACGGAAGTGGGAACAAACGATTGCGATTCCGGCATGTCGGGAGTCTGCAACAACTCATTAATAAAATCGGTAAAGTGGGATGTCAGTGAGACAATCTCATGGTTTATGGTATCTACTCCCACTCGTTCCAGACGCACCCAAGCAAGTGTTACGGTGTCGTAGAAGGAGGTGTAAATATCATCGGCAGAATAGCCTTTAGGCAACCTGCCCGGGTCATAGGAGACGCGGAGTTCCGCGCAAGGGAGAAAATGTTCACCTCCAGGCAACAAGCGATATCCGGCAGAAGATGCCGTCATATTCACCATGCCCTGAGGAAGAGGAGGAAGTTCCTCTTCTACAAGAGATGTAACCGAGTACTCGGCTTCATGCTGTACTGCTGCGTCTATGGCAGTAAGTGTCAGACCATCTGTCTGCATGGCGAGAGTCTGGCCCCGCTTGACATGCACTCTGACATCAGGGTGACGAATATCAGATAAAACTCCTGCATCATGAGGCTGTCTTGGTTCAACAGCAAGATGTTCATCCGTAGGAAAGGTCGCTGCTTGGTTGTCGAACTGTTTTTTCTGCTGACATGCGGAAAGCATGACTAAAGTCATGCATCCCGCTGCCAGCAACTTGAATAAATTTAACCTATTCATTGCTAAAGAATATTTTATTAAAATTAATTATTGCATCTTAACGTAGACACCATCCATATTCCACTCCTTGAACAGGTTCCCTGCCCGATAGTACTTATAGGTGCCAGTTACAGTCATGGATGTTTCGTTGATGTCGCCGATGGTCAAATCACAGTTGATGACTTGGTTGTAAGCATCGTATACACCATGTAGCACTCTGCCGTCAAGCGTCCAGTTGAGTGGGTCGGAGATTACCTTCATTGTGTGGTCGGCCTTTATTTCCATTACCCCGCCATGCATTTCACCTACGTTCTGTGGGATTGCCCACTTGCCGATTATTTGTTCTTCGAGTGTCGAAGTGTTGCTGCCGCCGGAGCCGCCGTCGTTGTCATCGTCCTTGTTGCAGGACGCGAAGGTGAACATTGTGGTTGCCACAAAGAGCAGCACGGTCAGTTTTCTTAAATTCTTCATTGTTGTTTAGTTTTATATGTTTATCCTTTAGCAGATGAATTCAATCTGTCTATTGCTCAATTATAGGAATATTAATTATTTTACTACGAGTTTCATGGTCTGACTGCCACTCTCGGTGGTAATGGTGGCGTAGTAGACATTGCCCGACGGCAGGGAGCCTTCGAAAAAATACTGGTCACGGTCACTGTCGTTGTAAACAGTCATCACCTTGCCCTGAAGATTATAGATAGTCACATGCACTTGGCGGGCACCCGACACCTCGATATTGAAATGTCCAGTGGTAGGATTGGGGAAAACCGAAAATGTCTGAATGCTTGAATGTGTTAATGTATGAGTGTTGTCGGATTTGGTTGTATTGTCATCACCATTGCCGCCATAACCTTTGGCACCTTTTGTTCCAGATTGTGCCAATTGCCACAGTATTGATCCCCGAGCGAGGGTAAAGGTACAGGTGTCGGACGGTAGCCATAGATTATCGAAACGCACTTCGTTTGTGGTTGCGACCGATGGAAGGACAACATTGTCATCAAGTAGCAACACCAGACTGTCGGTGGGGATGGGGATTCTTCGTGTATCGAATGAGAGTGAGAAGTCGACACCCTCTGCCCCCGAGGCTTGCACGCGCCACTGGCGGGCAAGTATTTCCACGTTTCCGTCCTCCTGCTGGAATGTCAATGGTGCATCATTGTCACCAACGAGAAGATAGGCACCTTGAGGGAGGCTGTCGGCGGAGAGTGTGACGACAGAACCATCCATTTCGGAACGGCTGCATAACTGATGGAGATTATAGGCGGTGTCGCTGCCAACACCCGTGATACGATGGTGGAACATGGCACTGTCGAGCCGATGCTGCCAGACACGATGGCCATCGACTCCAATATAGTCGACAGGGCCGAGGGTGATGCCATAACGGATGGCCAGGATGGACTGCGCCCTGCGTAGGACGGCGTTGCCAAGGCGGTGATTAAAGTACAGCACCTCGGAGACCTTGATGTTTCCGTCACCGACAGACAGGCTGGCGTAGGCAGATGAGGAGTCGGGGGCGGACTGGCGCAAGGTATGGATCACCGGTTTGCGGTCGGTATGTTCGGCAAAGCGGATGGCAGTGCTGTCGGAGAGGATACGCTCGGTGGTCAGTCCGCGAGTGGTGCTGTCGGAGAAAACGAGCTGCCACACAGTGGCCTCGGTGTCCACGACGGGCTTATAGACCACCACAACGGTGTAGTCTTCGGCATAGGGGATGCTGTCGAAAAGGAGCGGGGCGGTGGTCGCCGGATGGAAGTTCAGCGACGAATCGGCAGACGGGCACTTCCAGTGGAATGCCGGACTTGGCAGTCCCTGCCCGGTCTGTCCCAGCGCGATGCCATAGGACAAGAGGAAGCAGGCGGCGAGGGCAAGTTTATACAAAGGGCTCATAACTCTCGATTTCATGTGGGCACTATTAATGTTACCAATACAATAAAAAGAGAGGGTACTCGTTAATAGGGATGTCTGCAGCATGATGCTACAGACAATGCATAGGGCAGAAAGGCTCTATGATTCCCGGGGGTGCGGAAAGCAGGGTTGAATCTTCGACGGTTCCAAGTGTTTCGGATTCTTCGCTGTGGAGCACCCTCTCTTTTGATTCAATTATTTATATGCAATACATGTATATAGGTTTGTTTTCTCATCAAATGTTATCCGTACTTGATACCCCTCTCCAGCTTTTTCCTTTGCCCATGCTGCAGCCTGATCGCTACTATCTGTAACATAGGTGACAACATCTTTTGTTACCCCAGGCTGT
>JAEEII010000025.1 GCA_016281295.1 Bacteroidales bacterium | reverse complement strand
TATGTCAATTTGTACTGCAATGGTTGGGGAGTGCCTTGGGGCGTTTATCGCTCTGCCGACAATGGAGAGACTTGGGAATCCCTGGAATCAGGGATGCCAAACAAGATGGTAATTGGTTTGCACCTTTCCAATGATGGTTATCTGTACGCCTTTGGCCAATACGACAACCAAATCTACCGAAGTCGCAAGTCGGTGTATGAGGAGTTTGAAATCGATGTTGTGGCGTGTCCCGAAAATGGTGGTACGGCCATTGGTTCGGGTACATACCATTTTGGAGAGTTTGCCAATCTTTCCGCCACGGCCAATGAAAACTACCAATTTGTCGGCTGGACTAACCAAGACGGCGATACCATCTCTACAGATCCTGAATATGCACACATGGTTGCGAGGGGTGGACAGATTACGGCGCATTTTTTGAGCACGGAATCCGTGGATGAGGCGGAAGAGATTGCCATTACAGTTTATCCTAATCCAAGCGGCAACACCCTAAACATCCGCACAGCCTTGCAGAACTCCTGCGTGGAAGTCTATGACTTGACTGGAAAACTGGTTTGCAATCAAGAGATTACAGAAAACATCGCTTCGATAAATGCTGAAAGTTGGCCTTCGGGCGTTTATGTTTGGAAGGTTTATACAACGGGCGTTTCGACAGGCTCAACGACCCTTGTGGAATCGGGGAAGTGGATTAAGGAATGACACGCTTCGCATCTTTGCGAGGAGGTACGACGAAGCAATCCGGATTATAGCCTCAGGTCTGGACTGCTTCGTGCCTCGCAGTGACGCAAAGCGGGAGAAAAACAAAGCCGCCCCGTCCTGATTCCTTGCGTTTGGCGACGCGCTGGGGTTGGGATGGGGAAAGATTATTAAAGAGTTAAGACATTGGAAAAAAGTTCGTAACTTTGTGGCCTGAAAATTTGGGCTTTTATGACCTTAAATGACATCCAAACGCTGATAAACAAAGACGAAACCCGTGAATTGGAGTTGAAGAAGACAACGGGCGAGTTGAAGGATGGTATGCGCTCGGCTTGCGCATTCCTCAACACCGCTGGAGGTTGGTTGGTCTTTGGCATTGCCCCTGCAACATTGCAAATCATTGGCCAACAGGTTACTGACAACACACGAAGGGAAATCGCATTGGAGTTGGGCAAGATAGAACCTGTAGTTTCGTTGGAGGTGGAATATGTCGAATTGGAAGACAAACCTGGCTTCTATGTCATTGTGCTTCATTTGGATAAGTCCTTGTTCCGGGAAGAGCCATACGTCTTTGACGGCAGACCCTACTATCGGGTGGAAAGTACAACCAAATTGATGCCACAAGAGATGTATCAGAAATTGTTGCGGAAAAAGGATGCCCGCCGAAAACTATGGGAGGAAGAACTAAATCCCGAAATAATGTTGGAGCATCTTGACGAAGACGCCATTTGGAGGCTTGTCAGGGCGGGTGTGGAGGCCGGACGCATCCCAGAAAGGATGATGCACAAGGAGTTGACAGATGTGTTGAAGTCGATGCATCTGTCGGTCAATGGCGTGTTGAAAAATGCGGCCTCTGCGCTTTTTGTCAAAGAGGAATTTGCACCGATTCAATTCCAGTTGAAGATGGCAAGATTTGCGGGAATCACGAAGCGGGAGTTTATCGACAACCGTTTGTCGAGCGGCAATATTTTCCGCCTCTATGACGAGGGTATGGCTTTCTTCTTCAAGCATCTGAATGTGTCTGGCTCTTTTGTTACAGGCCAGCCGGAGCGTGTTGAGGTACTGACGATTCCCTATTTGGCCTTGCGTGAATGTTTGTTGAACGCTTTGGCACACAGAATCTACCACCTTCCCAATAGTTTTGTGAGCATTGCCATTTATGACGATAGGGTTGAAGTGGAAAATTCAGGCGTTCTGCCCGAGGATGTCACTCTTGAAGAGTTGTTGCAGTCCCATTCTTCTTTTGCCCATAATCCTCTTATCGCCCAAGTGATGTATTTTGGAAAATATTTGGAAACGTGGGGGAGAGGCATTGAATTGATGCAGGAGCAATGCAATGATGTCAGTATGCCGGCTCCGAGTTTCATTGCTGAAAGAGGATGTTTCCGTGTTGTTTTTTTGCGTCCAGACTATGGCCAGCAAGGGAGTATGAAAGGGAGTATGAAAAGGGGTACAACAGGGGGTACAATAGGGGGTACAACAGGGGGTACAACAGGGGGTACAACAAGAGAAAAGCACCAGATTGGTCTTTCTGATTATGACCTGATGCTCCTTGACATAATGGAAGGGAATCCTCATATTACCATCACTGAAATGACAAATAGAATCGGATTGACACGCCGAAACACATACGAGCATATCAAAAAACTCCAAGCCAAAGGTTGCTTGTTACGAGAAGGTCCTGATAGAGGAGGCGTTTGGCGAGTGTTGAAAAGATAATTGATGAATACTTGAAACCAATGAAAAGACCAATCATTATAGCATTATTGTTTCTTTTGTGCCTTCCGACGAAAGCCGCCTACCTCCTAATCCCCATGGACAACACACAAACCAACCACCTGAAGGCCTACGGTGTGGCCTATTGGGTGCTGCAAAGGGAGGTGGAAATCAGTTGGTTGCTGAACTATAGGGGAGGGAGCTACCTGATTCCCTACCACGAGATGTTTGAGCGCGAGTGCAAGATGCGCAATGTGTCTTACAACGTCATCGCCGATGCGCAGGCCGATGCCATCCTCGCCGAAATCGCCGACCCAGGCGTGAACATGGATGAGATGAAACTGCAAAAAGTGCCTCGCATTGCAGTCTATGCACCGAAGAACAACCTGCCATGGGACGATGCCGTCACTTTGGTTTTGACTTACGCCGAGATTCCCTACGATGTGGTTTACGATGACGAGGTGCTGCAAGGCGTGTTGCCCACTTACGATTGGCTTCACTTGCACCATGAGGACTTCACGGGACAATATGGCAAGTTCTGGGCGCGCTACCGCAACTATCCTTGGTATCAGGAAGATGTGCGTTCGCAGGAAGCCACGGCGCAACGCTGGGGTTTCACCAAAGTCTCGCAACTCAAACTGGCCGTGGTGAAGAAAATCCGTGAGTTTGTGGCGGGCGGCGGCTACATGTTCTCGATGTGCTCGGCCCCCGACAGCTTTGATGTGGCCTTGGCTGCCGACGGGCTCGACATTTGTGACTACATGTTCGATGGCGACCCCATCCGCAACGGCGACCCTCAACGGCTGAATTACGACAACTGCTTCGCCTTCACTGACTTCTCCGTGTCGGTGAACCCGCAGGAATACGAAATCTCAAACATTGACGTCACCCAAGGCCGAATGCAGAAAGTGAAAGAACAAAACGACTATTTCCTACTTTTCGATTTTTCGGCCAAGTGGGACCCCGTTCCGACCATGCTCACGCAATGCCATGAGCGTTTGGTGAAAGGATTTATGGGGCAGACCACGGCCTTCAACAAAAACTATGTGAAGCCTTCCGTAGTTGTTTTGGGCGACAATGCCGCGCTCAACGAGGATCGTTACATCCACGGCAACTTCGGCAACGGCTTCTGGACTTTCCTCGGCGGCCACGACCCTGAAGACTACCAACACATCGTCGGCGACCCGCCCACGGAGTTGGACATGTACCCCAATTCACCGGGCTATAGGCTCATTTTGAACAATATTTTGTTCCCTGCAGCAAAGAAAAAAGAGCAGAAAACCTAAAAATGTTTATATTTGCCGCCTTAAAGCAGAAGTAAAACACAAAAAGTATAAACCATGAAAAAAAATTTACTACTTATTGTTGCCATACTTTTGGGCATCATCACACTACAAGCACGTCCCGTTGATGTGGCGAAGGCGCAACGTTTGGGACTCAATTTTGTCCAGCACAAGGCTTTGTTCGCCAAAAACAACGTGCAGGACATGCAACTGGCTTACACCCACTACACCGACAATGGCATGGCGACAATGTACGTCTTCAATTTTAATGGCGGCTACGTTATCGTGGCTGCCGACAACACTTCTTCGCCCATTCTCGGCTATTCCGATGAGGGCAATTTCGCTTATGAAACCGCTCCCGATGGTTTGCGTTTCATGATGGATGAGCTTTCGAGAGGCATCGCCGCGGTGGTGGAACAGGGCAGTCCTGCAACAGGCGACATCGTTGCCCGCTGGATGAACCTCGAAAAAAACGGCTGTTTGCATACCGAAAGAGGTCTTGCCGTCGTTGAGCCATTGATTCAGCTGCGTTGGGACCAAGGCGTGCCGTTCAACATGTATGTTCCGCAGGGATGTCCCACGGGTTGTGTGGCTACAGCCATGGCTCAAATCATGAAGTATTGGGAATGGCCGGTTACGGGAACGGGCGAGCATAGCTACTATGCTCCTGGTTATGGTCAACAGTACGCCAATTTCGGTGCCACCACTTACGATTGGGCCAACATGATTGAGTTTTACGGCAACGGCTCGACGCAAGAGCAGAAAGAGGCCGTCGCCACGCTGATGTACCATTG
>JAEEII010000258.1 GCA_016281295.1 Bacteroidales bacterium | reverse complement strand
ATCTGGGCGCAGTTGCCACGGTTGATTTCCTCGATGATGAGGTAGATGGGCGTCTCGGGATGTTTCTTCGCAGTTACGTAGGCGTTGGTGAAAACCTGCGGCACGAACTTGTAGTCCAGCTTGTCGTTCTCCTTTACCGGCTTGTAACACCCGACGAATGTGGCGTAGTCATAGTCCGGGTGGAACGTGGTGCGGAAAACGTTGATTGTCCCGTCATCGAACTTGATAACCTTCTCCTCTCTCAGTCCCTCGGTCAGTTCTTTCACCTGATGAGATTTACCAGTACCAGGGCAACCGTAGTAGATTGTCTGAATGGTGGTGCCATTATTCTTTGCCGCTTCACTTTCGGCATCGGCATCAAAGAAGAAGAAAAACGCCTTCTTGTCTTTTCTATTAGGTAATGATTCCATAATCTGTTTGTAATTTACTGATAATGAAGCGGTGTCGTTGGCGACTTTGATAACTTTGGAGTATTGGTTCAGTGTGTTGGTCACAATGTCAAGATTCCCCATCGGGTCTTTGAAAATATCGGTGAGCGCTTGGTTTAGATTGGCACTCCCGCCATGATCTTCAAGGTATTTCACAAGAGACTCCACCAGCAGAACCGGTTCTTCCAAAGAAGTCAGGCTTCTTGTGAATGGATTCGGGGCATAATAACGCCTTACCCAATACTCGAGATAGTCTTGGGCCTCCTGAATAGTAATATCCCTCGCGAATCGAGGAATAAAACCATCCTTGCCTTCATAATAAAGACCGAGTTGGCAAGCCAATTGGTATGGGGTGTGGAAGAAATCATCTTCTTTGGCCTCCACGAAGTCCCTGAACTCCTTTGAAGACATCGGCTTCTTGGGGAGCAGGGAAACGAGCTCAACGACTGTTTTGGGGCTCGGATTTCTCCAACGACAAATTACATCAGCCATCTATTCCGTATTTAGTTATATCCATCTGTTTCAGTATCGCCATCAGAACATCAACGACAATGCTGTTCCCGGACTGCTTATACGCGGCGGTGTCCGTTACGGCGATGTTGAAGGTATCATCAAATCCCATGAGTCTGAGACACTCCCTTGGAGACAGCTTGCGATACCTACCGTATGAAGGGTTGCAAGACTTGGCTCCTGTCATCTCGTAGAGGCCGTCAGATTCCTTTTTCAGTACATATCTGGAGATATGGGAGTCGATGTAGTAGCTCTCTTCGAAGGCCGCTACCGGGTAGATTGTTTGGTCAGTGGGGTCAACTACCTCATTCTTTGCTAAAGGATGGAAGACGAAGTCACCGTGCCAGTTGAATTGCTGATTCCTCTTTTGGCACAAGGCCACGTTGCCGTTAACCTGGGTGTAACTCTTCTCATAATTGATCGAGCGGGTAACGAAGTTGCACCCTTTCTGCTTGAGGAAGAGATTCGAAGGAATATGCCTGTCGAGGTAGTCGAACTTGGTCTGCGTAAGGGGAATAGGAGCAGGATATTTGAAATCCACCGGGCTCTTGAATCCAATGCAGTAGATGCGCTCACGGCTTTGCGGAACGCCATAATCTTTACTGTTGAGTACTTGGAAGTAGACTTGATAACCGCAGTCTTGCTCGAAAGTCCTTTTAATCACGCTCCAGGTACGGCCGCGGTCGTGATTCAGCATTCCCTTCACGTTTTCGAATATGAAGACTTTCGGCTCGCATTCGATAACCACGCGCGCGAATTCACGGAACAAGGTGCCACGTGTATCCTCGAAGCCGCCACGCTTGCCGCGCATTGAGAACGCCTGGCAGGGAGCGCCACCGACGAACAAGTCCACCTGACCTTTGAATGGCTTTGCGTCAAATTTGGTGATGTCGTCGTGCCAGCGGGATTCGTCAAGGGGATAATTCGCAAGATATGCCCGTTTGCAGTCCGGGTCAATATCTCCGGCGAACTGAAGTTGTACGTTCAACCCAAGCCGGTGGAAAGCATGCTCAATGGCCCCAATCCCACTGAAAGATGTGGCGAGCCTGATGGTCCTTCCGGGGAAGGCGAGAGGTCTCGTCAGCCAATTGGCGGGATCAGCGTCAAGGTTTGCTTTGGTATTTTGGATTTCGCTATACTTGTTCTTCATTATTCTATCCCGTATTTTGTAATGTCCAACTGCTTAAGGATAGCAATCAGAACATCGACTACGATGCTGTTGCCGGCTTCCTGATAGGCCGCCGTATCTGGGGTGACAATCTCGAAACTGTCCTTGAATCCCATCAGCCTCATGCACTCCCTGGGGGTCAGCTTTCGAATACCGTCAACCCCCTTGTCTTTCCGATAAGTGACGTAGTTGTCCACACCGGCCCGGTGCATTTTGTGCATGGACTGCAGTAGAGGACGAGCAACGTCGAGGTCAGTCTTCGTGGATGTGCGGAAATTCTTCGTGCCGCTGGAAAGAACATACTTGGCAACCTTCTCTGACAAATAGTACTTATCCTCGACATTCCTGACCCTGAACACAAATTCGTTGAAAGCCTCGTGTCCGTTGAATCTCCTGCCGGTCGGTGAGATGAACTTCAGGCCACGCCCTCTGTCGTAATACTGCGTATCCGTCCAGTCCTCCAGGAAGTCATACATCTTGTACTGAAGGGGTATTGGTGCGGGATAGAGGAAGTTCGTCTTCTTTCTGAAGCCTACGCAATACAGCCTCTCACGGTGTTGGGGAATGCCGTAATTCTTGCTGTTGAGCAACTGGTAATGGACATCGTATCCGCAATAGTCCTCAAAAGTCCGCTTGATGACTTCCCAAGTCCTGCCGTGATCGTGTTCAAAAAGGCCAGCAACGTTTTCGAAAATGAAAACCTTCGGGCGGCATTCCTTCACAACACGTGCAAATTCGCGGAACAATGTACCACGAGTATCATCGAACCCACGCCGGGCACCAACGAAAGAGAAGGCTTGGCAAGGTGCTCCGCCGACAAACAGATCTACCTGATTCCTGAACGGCTTAGCGTTGAACTTATAAATGTCATTGTGCCACCTTGTCTCTTCTATATCATAATTTGCGAAATAAGCCCTTTTGCAGTTGGGCTCAATGTCTCCAGCGAAAAGTATCTCTGTCCTCAGCCCCAAACGTTGGAACGCGTGCTCTATGGCTCCGATTCCGCTGAAGGAGGTGCCCAAACGAATTGTACGGTCAGGATAGGCGAACTCACGCTCAGTCCATATCCGGCCTTTTGTATCCAAATTCTCAGGTGTATTTTGCATTATATGGATGCTCTCTTGCTTTTGCGGGGATAAATCCCCTAATAAACCAACAAATTTACACATTTTATCCCAATTTATAAAAAATTGAATCGTAAGTCGCATTCAATCAGCCCCGAAGGACTGCCCCGAACGTCCGTCCGGGGCACCTTCTGGCTAACATTTCTTATACTCACCGTGCTTGACCTGCACGACTTCGCCGGCCTGGATCGCCCGCGCTACCTGCCTCCGGACAGTTCGCAACGTCTTGCCGACCTGCTTGGCCACCGTCTTCATGTCGTCGGTCTTGAAGTAACCCGGCAACGCGGACAAGATGGTCTTGCGGGT
>JAEEII010000257.1 GCA_016281295.1 Bacteroidales bacterium | reverse complement strand
TCAGCCGCGTTGTCAATGCGAGCGTCAAAGATGTGGCGCAGAGTCATCAGAATTTCATCACTCATTCTTTATTCTCCCTTTCATCAGCAGTTTCCCAAGTCTCAACCCTGTAAAAAACATTGGTTTTATCCCAGGCGTTGGCTTCCTGTCGTTTCCGCGTTGCGTATTTCTCTGCATTGACATAGTTCAGAAAAACCGCATCAGGGTATTCACCGCCGCCATCTTCGGGGTAATCGTCAATGACCTCAATCACAACATAAATTTTCATTTGAAGTTCTCCTCTCATTTACTATAAACAGTATAGCACATACAAGCCAGAATGTCAAGGGGTTAAATACTTAAAATTTTTTAAGGATGCCCGGGCGGGAGCCCAATACCCCTTGGGGGTATTAGGTCCTGTCCTTCGGCGGGAAAGCCCTGCCGTCAATGTCGGGGATTTTGTCAAGGCAATATTTGAAAATTTCCATTTCGATTTTCACATCTTCAAGCCCTGTGTGGCTCTCGGTGAAATCCTCGTCCCCCGTGATGTATCTATACACCACTTCGGCGGTCATCTTCGGCTGATTATTTGCGGTGATGTAGCCTCGCTCCTCACACCAAGGACGATAATTTTCATCAGCCTTAAAGACTTCACGGCACATCCGCAGAGTGTCCCACCACTCAACGCCCCAAGGCATCACCCACCGCCAGCGGGAAGTAGTGATGTATCGCTGGGTCAGATGGAGGGAGCGATAGTCAAAGCGGGCATTGTGGGCGGAAACGATGGTCACATTGTTACGCTGAATAGCCTCCCAAATTCTCGCCTTGATAACTCGCCACGACAGCAACTCCCTGCGCTTCTCCCAAATGTCCCGCCAGTAGTCGGGGACTTTCTCGGCGTAGTAGGCACTCGCCATAAATTCCTTGTCGAGAAAAATATCGGCGTTCACCATGCTCGCTTCCTCATACACATTCCCCGCAAGGTCAAAGACACGGTAGCCCACATCGTAGCAGATGGGGTCTTCAATGTCATTAGTGGTTTCTGTGTCAATCATCATAATGCGCTCATTAACATCAATCATTTTTTTACCTCTTTCTCTTGATTACAGTTATCATTATACCACAAGATGTGGGAGTTGTCAAGACCAATAATCAAAATCTTTTTCTTTCTTCTTCGGGTAGTCATGTTTATACAACTGAACCAAAATCCAGATAGTAAACGCAAGCCCCGCAACAGTAATAATGAACAGAGAAGCCAGATTAGTTTCCATAACTCTATCCCCTTTCTGCTTTTATTATAACAGATAAGTGGTGTTATGTCAACGGAACAATTATGTCTTTCTTTGTCTTTCTTTTGTAACCTTAGGGTGCCCGGGCAAGTTAAAGAGGACTAACTTTAATTAGTCCTCTTGGTAGGGTGTTTGATGGTCAAACTTATAGTGCCGTTCCCACTGGAAATGTTTTCCACAGGTCATGCAATGACCAACATAGTATTCAATGATTTCATTTGTGCCATGGTCGGTGTCAAAGCAATCATCTTCTTCAATGTCGCCATTGTGACAAATAGGGCATTCGTAATCGGTCATTGAGGGCGCCCCCTTACTTGGACTTGGGGGGACGTTTCTCAATGAGGGTGAGTTCAAAGTGCTTCTCGCCCACCGTGAAGGCAATCATGCGGGACTTGTTGGTGATTTCAACGTCCTCATACATCTGCCCCTGCGCGTCCTCACGCAGAAACTCGGCAATCTCCGCGACGATAGCCTCTTTCAGTTCGTTGGGCTTGCGCTCACGCTTCACCTTGCCGTCCTGCTTGGCGTGTTCCACCTTGCGGGTCATCTCACGCACATTCGCTTCCTGCTCAGCGGTGAGGTCATACTCGGTGTCCTCGCCATCCTCAACGGCAATATCGTACTTGATGAGGTCAATCGCTTCCTCGCGGTTGCACTTATTGCGCTTCATGTAGTCCGCAATCGTGCGTTCATTCAAAACAGGCTTAGCCATACAGAAAATCTCCTTCCTTGTTTTCTACATTCATTATAGCACACTTTCCCTTGTCTGTCAAGTACCATTCATTATAAAATTCCATTTGGGCGGGATCGTGATGGTATCGGCAGTCAATAAAGCCACCTTTGTAAAGTCTCTGTAAAGCGTTGAGAAAATCCTCATTCAAAAACCAAGTGTGGCAAGCCTTGGCAATGTAACGCTGACGGCAATAGGGGTAGTCCCTAATGTATTCCAAAATTTTCCATTCCATTACTCGTCCTCCTCCAAATCTTGGAAACCACAAAAGGTGTAAATATCTTCCCACTTAAAGTGCTTTCCGCACTTGGGGCAATGACCGATAGCACGGCAGATGATGGCGTCTCCGTCATCATACATGTCATAGTGGTCATCAAAATCAAGTTCGGTGTCGCAATGAGGGCAGTTAGGATTATAAGTCATTTTTTTATCTCCTTCTCATTTTCTACATCCATTATACTCTCTTTCTCTCTTGGTGTCAAGGGGGTGTGAAAATTTTAACAATCTTTTTCCGCCCGGGCGCAAAGACTTTACCACGTTAAAGTGGTAAAATCTCCGCCGAAAGAAGAAAGAAAGAAAGGAGGAAAGAAGAATATTGGTGCGCGTGGAGAGGCTCGAACTCTCGACACCCGCCTTAAAAGGGCGGTGCTCTACCTACTGAGCTACACGCGCAGATTTCAGGGGACTAGGCTCTTACCCCTGTGTAGGCCCTTTTGCCCCAGGCCCTTTGTAGCGTTTTTATAATGGGGTAGACATACACGCTCAACGCCTTTACCCATTTCAAAAATCCGTGCCCCGTTGTTGCCATTCCCTATGCCCTTAGGTTTTGGCGTCTGGTGTTAGAGGCATTTTACCAGCACTTCCCGCCTCAATGGGCGCGGAGTCCAGCGCTCTCTGTAAGCCGTTGCTCGCTTTTTGGGGTCACGACCCCCCTCACCGCTTGTCGTGTCAGCAGATGGCAAAATTTGGGATTGGTGGGACTTGAACCCCACAACGCCACAGGGAGAACGCCCATAGGCATGTTATCCGCTTACAATACAATCCCATTTGGAGAGGGGCGATAGGCTCACCCCTCAGAGCCGCAGGAGTTAGGGATTACGTAAGGCTGTAAAAGCTCTTGCGCTTCTCCACCGTCTTGACGATGGCACCCTCAGCCACAAGCTGAGACAGCAGAGCGGACACACGCTGAACGGTCAGACCCTCGTGGGCCTTGGCGATGTCAGCGGCGCTGTACTGCTCACCGCTCTCCATGCCAGCGACAATGGCGGCCTTGATGCCGACATTCTCAGTCTGCTTGGCGGTGGGCTTCCGCTCGGCAGAGTTCTTCTTGTCGATGGCGGTCAGCATGGCGTTCCACTTCTCGATAATCTCCGCAGGAGCATCGGGCAGGTTGTCAATGGCGTACAGGATGGCAGTGCGCTGAGTGGTCTTAGGAGTAGTCATAGTATCTACCTCTTTCTAAAATTTTTGCTACCAGATTCTTATGCCTTTTAGTAGCGGCAAGGCTTATGTGAAGTGGAGAACTCTCTCTCACTTACATACTTATTATACCATAGGCTTGGGGTTTTGTCAAGAGGTTTTTCCAACTTTTTTATTTTTTTGTTGGGGGGCGGCTCCACTTCTTTTTATCGCCCTTTTTGCGGTCAGCCTAAATAGGTCTTACGTCGCTTGGGGCCTTCTCCCTCTTGACTGTATTCATTATACCATAAATTTGTGGGCTTGTCAAGAGGGTATCCCGTACTTTTTTTAAAGAGATTTTTTTTATCCTGTTTGCCTAACGCTCTGGATTTTTTCAGCCAGACCATCGGAAGGGGTTGTACCTCTCCCTCTTGACACTCTTATTATACCACAAATTAGGGCTGTTGTCAAGGGGTTTTCCAAACTTTTTTTATTTTTTATTTTGGAAACCTTATGCGCTTTAAGGACGGAGCAGGGACGGCTTGGGATGCCCGCTTCTCTTTCCCCCTGACACTTAACAGTATAGCAGAAATTTTAGAAGATTTCAAGATGGTAAATTGCACAAAAATCAAAGGCGAAAATAGAGTTTATTTGTGCATTTTGCCGGGCGCCCGGGCATTACAAATTTTTTTCTTTTTTCATTTTTCTATAATAATTATATCATTTTTTTTTAAAAAAATCAAGTCTGCAATTCCCGGGCGAAGCCCTGTTAATTTTTTAACAGGGCTTTAATCGTTCCAAAGCTTGCCGTTGATTTCGGGGTCAGCACTCACGCAGAACTCAAAAATCTGACGCTCAATCTTGACATCTTCAAGACCAGTGTGACTTTCCTCAAAGTCAGCAGAACCAGACAGCCAGCGGTAAATAATCTCCGCAGTATAGCGGCGGCAACCCCTCGCCGTCAGATACTCATTCGCATAGCAGAAAGCGCCATAGTCATCATCGTTTTTCAGCACTTGACGAGCCATTTTGAGGGTGTCCAGCCACTCAATGCCATAGGGTAGAAAATAGCGGCTCTTGCTGGTGGTCTGATAACGCTGGGTCGTGTTCAGCGCACGATTATCAAAAGCGGCATTATGAGCGCAGGCGAACACAACACCGAACCGCTTGCAGTCCTCGGCAATCTCGCGCTTGATGTTGTACCACTTGCGGAGAGTGCGCTTGCCAGCCTTAATATCATCCCAATACTGGGGGATTTTCTCAGCAAAGTAAGCAGAGGTCATCAGCTCTCTATCAAGAAAAATGTCAGCATTGACAAAGGACTTTTCACAGAGAACACCATCCGCAAGGGTGAAAATCTGATAGCCCACATCATACACAAAGGGGCAGTCAATGTCGTTGGTGGTCTCGGTGTCAATCATAATAATAGGAGTGTGCAGGTCAATCATTTTTTTTATTTCCTTTCCCTTAGTTCTCTTATAGTATAGCATAAAAAGGGGTATTTGTCAAGAGGTTATTTACGCCTCTTGACATTTTTCCTAACGCTACCATTAGCAACAACATGATGAATGTAAGGGATGCCCCTAAAATCACAATAAGCCATAGCGAACTGAATAGCGAGATGGGCAAAATTGTGATAATCTTCCATCTTGCGCTCTTTCGTAGTTTCCCACACAAAATGGTCATTCTGAACATTTTTGTATCCAGCCCTTTCCAGCATCAGGCGCACATCACCCTCAATCGAACGAGTGATGGCCCTAGTGCTGTTAGGAATTTCCAGATATTCAAAAACCACAAAATTCCCCTCGTCATTACGAATCTTGCCAACACGAGAAGAAAGATACTTCTGATTGCTTTCCCCAATCTTCCCCCTGGCATGAATCTGCTGATTAGTTTTGCCGCCAGCATAAAAATAACCCATTTTTTTCATTTCCTTTCTTTTTTTGTCTCTCTTGCTTACATGAATAATTATACACTACTATTCGCCTTTCGTCAATAGGTTTTTTAAAAGTTATTTTTTTAACAATTTTTCTGCCCGGGCGCAGACTTTACCGCATTAAAGCGGTAAAGTCCACACAGAGGAGAGAGAAAGAAAGAAAGGAGAAATAGAGAGGTATTGGATGGGGGCTGATGGGGGAGACACGCTCCCCCCTCGTGACCCAACCCCCAAGAGGTCAGCGGTGATTACTCACCGATGGAGTAGTAGTGCTTCCGCTTCTCCTCGGTGACAGTCAGCGCACCGCTCTTGCCCAGCTGGGACAGCAGGGCACTCACACGCTGAACAGTCAGACCCTC
>JAEEII010000256.1 GCA_016281295.1 Bacteroidales bacterium | reverse complement strand
GGAGCGTGTCATAACAATCGAACAGAAGCCGCCGCACCAAATCGTACTTCTTCAAGCGGTTATGTAGTTCAGTAGCCGAGATGCCCATACGCTGCGCAGTTGCACCGATAGCTAACGTAGCAAACTGAATCTGACGAGTTGCAAGTTCAGTCATTTGTCTTTAACTTATTGTTTTTCCTTTGCAAATATACGAACATTTTCTTGAATAAGTATAAAAAATAAGAAAAAAACTGCCCGACAAAGCGTTTTTTCTTAATTTTAGGTTGATTTCGTATATATTTTTGGTGAATAATATAAATATTAAAGTATACTTTATCAAAAATCGCGAATTTGACAAGGTACACTTTACGAGCGAAGTATTATAAAGACGCGGAATGCGCCGCACATAACCCGATTAGAGTGGCATCAACATCACTTGATGAATCGGAGGTTATGTCTATAGCATCTCCTACCTGGGTCCAATCATCGGGACCACTGCCTTCGTAGCGATAGAAGAAGGTGAAGTGATTGTTGTTGCATTCCACACGGAGATAGACGCGGGTGACGAAGTCGGGGAGCTCGGTCTCGGCAAGGAGAAACGGGCCTTGCTCGTTCATTCGGTGCAGAGAGAGGCCTGTTGGTATACGATAGAAAGAATACTGAGTACTTGGGCTTTTGGAAACAATCAAACCCGCCGCATCGCCATCCTTAAGCTCGAAGAACATGGAGGAAGCCCTCAAGGATGCTGAGAAGATGCTGAAATAATCGTTCTGAACCAATCTACATCGAATAGTGCCAACGTTTATCGTTCGTCCGACGATAAGCGTTGGCACTTGTATTTTCATTCTCGCCAATAAAGCTTTACTCCCCTACACCATTCTGCTTCTCGTATAACTTGCAGAGGGTGGTGAACTTGTAGATGGCTTGGCGTGCAGCCTGAACAAATCCAGCTACACCATATCGGAATCCCCCCTTGAAGATGTACTGCTTAATGAAGCGAAATGTAGGTGAAATAATCATCTTAAAGAGCGTAACCTTTGTTCCTGCACGTTTTACGACCTCATTGTCTGTGTAGTTGTTCATACGTTGGATGGCGGCACGGGTGGAATCATCGAGATGAATGAAAGCGAGATCCTTGCGATTTTTGGGGATATAGTCAATAGGACCATTGATTGTAGGGAAGGTGTGCACGTATGGTGGCCATACGGTTCCTTCCCTTATGAAGAAACGCAACTGATAGTCGGGATATGAAGAAGGCAGAAACACTCCCATAGTGAAATTCTTGCGGGGGATATAAAGGCCCATGGTCGCACCGTGGTTTTCTATGAAATCATACAGATAGTCATGCAGAGCATGTGGAATGAGTTCGTCTGCATCTACAACGAGGACCCAGTCGCTACTTGCCGACTGAATGGCGAAGGTGCGAGCTGGTTCCGCACTCTTATGGTTTGCCTTAGGAAATGTCACCACCTTTGCACCATAAGTCTTAGCAATCTCAACGGTGTTATCGGTTGACTCCATGTCGCATACGACAATTTCATCGAAACTTTTAGCTGTTTCAAGAACTCTTGCCAAGTATTTTTCGGCATTGTAAGTATTGATTACTACGGAGATATTCTGTTGCATTATCATTCAACTATTTATTGTGATCTATTAATGTAAAAGAGAAAAGGAGATGCAACCACAAAGGCCACAAGACCTTTACCTGATTCATTTAAAAAGATGCAGCACTCTTAAGAAGAGGAGGAGTGTTCGGCGTAGAAACCGATGATGGCATCTGGGGATTCTTCATCGTTTGAGGAGAGGAAAGCCAAATCCACATCTTCGATGACCGAAGTCCAGTCGTCGGGGCCGCTGCCTTCGTAGCGATAGAAGAACGAGCAGGTCGGCTCGTTGTATTCCATGCGGAGATACACACGGGTGACGTAGTCGGGAAGTTCGGTTTCGGCAAGAGTGTCGATACCTTTGTCGTCGAAGCGACGCAGGGCAAGTCCAGCAGGTATGCGGCAGAAGAAATACTGTGGTTTCGAACCATCGGTGTTGAGCGAACCTGAAGCATCCCTTGAAATCAGCAAACCTGCGACATCGCCCTTGGCAGGAGCGAAGAACATCTCGATCATGATAGCGAACTGACGTTGCTGGATGCGACGCCCCACATAGCTGGCAGTACACCTACTGTCCGGCGTAATGTTGGGACAAGGCAGCGATATGCCGTGGACAATCGTCTGCGGACGTTCATCGACATACGTCATGCCTTTCACCGGACCATTGGGGAACAACCACTCAGGGCCTAAGGTCTGCGAAGAAAAGACTGTAGTATCGGGCTTCGACTCCTCGCTGCCAAAGTTCTCTTCAAATGCAAACTGGCTGAACACGGCACAGTTTTCGTGTGTCGATGTACAGCCAGCACATATCAACGCGGTCATGAATATGACGAAGGAGCGCAGATTCATGGGGTTTATCACGAATTAGCGAATTTGAGAATTACAAGTCTTACCTATTCACAAAAGGCACGAGAAGCAAAAGCTAAAATGCCCGAAAAGATAAATAATTCTATAATTCTCAAATTCGTGATAGAAAAAACGAATTACTCGTTCCCAACCTTCGGCAGCTTGGCAAGGCCTTCGGCGATGGCTTCGTCGCTGGGGATGACGTCGGTCATCACGCCATCGTTGAACTGCTGGTAAGCCACGAGGTCGAAGTAGCCGGTGCCCGAAAGGTTGAAGACGATGGTCTTCTCCTCGCCGGTGAGCTTGCACTTGTTGGCCTCGTCGATGGCAACGCGGATGGCGTGGCTCGACTCGGGAGCTGGCAGAATACCCTCAGCGCGGGCGAAGATCTCAGCAGCCTCGAAGACGGCGGTCTGCTCGACGGCACGTGCCTCGAAATATCCGTCGTGATAGAGCTGGGCAAGGATGGGGCTGATGCCGTGGAAACGGAGACCACCCGCATGGTTGGACGACGGGATGAACTGCGAACCAAGGGTGTACATCTTGGCGAGT
>JAEEII010000255.1 GCA_016281295.1 Bacteroidales bacterium | reverse complement strand
TTTCTCAGCGGTGAAGTCCTCGCGGATTTCGGTACCGTAAATGGTGTTGTTGGTAGTGATGTGGAAGTAGTCGGCGTCCATCGGGATGGTGTAACCTTTAGGAATATAGGTGTAGGTCTTGTCCTCGCTGGAAGCGACGATGTCAACCTTGCCGAACAACTTGGCTTCCTTGGCGGCCTTCTTAGCCCAGACACCAGTCTGGAGATAAGCAGCCTTGGTCTTCATAAGGTTGGCGGGCACAGTGAAGAACTGTGTGCTGGCACCACCACCGAGGAAGAGAATCTCGTACTCCTCAGGGATGTTGAGAAGGTCGCGCCACAGTTGGCGGGTCTCAGCCATGATACGCTCCCAACCTGGGGTGCGGTGTGAGATTTCAGCGATGCCGATGCCAGTGTTGTCGAAATCATAGAGCGCCTTGACGGTGCTTTCAATAGCCTGCTTGGGCAGAACGCAGGGACCTGCGTTGAAGTTAAATGCCTGTTTCATTACGATTTGTTGTTTAATGTATTGGTTTATAATTTGTTGATTAAGTTTTGTCGCTTTATTTTGCTGCAAAGATAATAATTAAAACGGTGTGAACGTACTTTTTTGTCAGATAAATGGCTTGTTTCGTTGAGTTGAAAAAAAAATCATTAAAATAATTGCCAGTTCAAAAAAAAGTTGTACTTTTGCACACTCAAAATTTAAAGGAAAGAAAGCGATGAAAAAAGACATTCACCCCAAGAACTATCGTCTGGTTGTTTTCAAAGATATGTCTAACGAACAGACTTTCATGTCTCGTTCCACGATTAACACCAAAGACACTATCGTCTGGGAAGACGGCAAGGAATATCCTCTGGTGAAACTTGAAATCTCCAGCACTTCACACCCGTTCTATACTGGTAAGATGAAGCTCGTCGACAGCGCCGGTCGCGTTGATAAGTTCAACAACAAGTATAAGAAGTTCTTCGAAAAGAAAGAAGCCAAATAATATAGAGAAGGTGTTAAAGAAACAAGCTCTCGGAGTCCTGCCGAGAGCTTTTTTTGTCTCAAAACAATCTTGGCACTGTTCTTGACCAACCCCTTGTCTTATCATTAATACATCCCTTGCGCTGACATTCTGTCAGTACTGAATTCAATCCTATGAAATATAAAGATGATAACTTTTTGATGACCGATATGATTGACTCCAATAACGCGGAGTTCATACCGGTGTTGACAATCGATGACATCCGACTTAATCACGACGATGAGGTGCCGGAAGAGCTGCCTATCCTGCCGCTCCGTAACTCGGTGCTTTATCCAGGCGTGGTGATCCCCATCACGGTGGGACGTGATAAGTCCATCCAACTGGTCAAAGAATACTACAAGAAACGTAAACCAATCGGTGTGGTTGCACAAAAGGACTCCAACGTCGAGGACCCTGGCTTCGAGGATCTTTATCCCGTGGGTACCGTGGCGCAAATCCTCAAGACCTTCCAGATGCCCGATGGAAACCTCACCGTCATCATCCAAGGCAAACGCCGCTTCGAGTTGGTGAACATGCTACAGAACGACCCCTATTTCATCGCGACAGTAGCGCCTTTCCAAGCCTCTGAGGAGATCCCGCGCGACCGTAAATTCAAAGCTTTGATACAGTCTGTCAAAGAATTGGCCGTTCAAGTCATCTCGCGTAGCCAACGCCTCCCAGAAGAAGCGGACTTCGCCATCAAAAATATCGACAACCCATTCTTCCTCCTGAACTTCGTGGCTAACAATGTGGACGTGGACCTGCCGACGAAACAACTGCTGCTCGAATGCACTAACGTCACCGACATGGCCAACAACCTTCTCGGAATCCTAACCACAGAGCAACAGATGATTGAGCTGAAACAGCAAATCCAGAGTAAAGTCAAGAACGACCTCGACAAGCAACAGCGCGAGTTCCTGCTTAACCAACAGCTGCGTACCATCCAGGAAGAACTGGGTGGAACCCCTAACGAGCATGACATCAATGAGCTTCAGGAGAAAGCCAAAACCAAGAAATGGCCCAAAGAGGTGCAGGAGGTGTTCGACCGTGAGCTGAAGAAACTGGAACGCACGAACGCCCAAGCCGCGGAATATGGCATCCAGCTGAACTACTTGCAGTATCTTGTTGACCTGCCGTGGATGGAGTACACCAAAGACAACTTCGACCTGAACCGCGCCAAGCGGATCCTCGATGCGGATCATTTCGGTCTCGACAAGGTCAAAGACCGTATCATCGAGCACCTCGCCGTGCTTAAGCTGAAAAACGACATGAAGTCACCTATCCTCTGCCTGGTGGGTCCTCCTGGCGTTGGCAAGACCTCGCTGGGCAAGTCCATCGCCCGAGCGCTGAATAGAAAATATGTCAGAATGTCACTCGGCGGACTGCGTGATGAGTCGGAACTCCGTGGCCACCGGAAGACCTACATCGGTGCCATGCCGGGTCGTATCATCCAAAACCTCCGCAAGGTAAAGTCAGGGAATCCTGTTTTTGTCCTTGACGAAATAGATAAGGTGAGTGGCAACAACATCAATGGTGATCCTCAGGCTGCGCTTCTCGAGATTCTCGACCCGGAACAGAACGCTACCTTCTATGATAACTTCCTCGAGTTGGACTACGACTTGTCAAAAATCTTGTTCATCGCCACTGCTAACACGCTGTCAACCATCCATCCAGCCCTTCGCGACCGTATGGAGATCATCGACCTGTCAGGCTACCTCCGTGAAGAGAAATACGAGATTGCCAAACGGCATCTGATCCCAAAACAGCTGAAAGAGCACGGCCTTGATGCCAAACAGGTTTCTTTCCCGAAAGACGTGGTGATGCACATCATCGACGACTATACCCGTGAGGCGGGCGTGAGAAACTTGGAACGCAAGATTGCTGATGTGATGCGTTCACGCGCTAAGGAAGTGGTGACCAACGAAGTGGTGGATAAGAAGGTGACGTTAGCAGAGATCAGTAAGGTGTTGGGTGTGCCTATGCACCACGACGAGGACGAGGTGCGTCATTCTGTGCCAGGTGTGGCTACAGGATTGGCATGGACCTCGGTAGGAGGGGAGATCCTCTCTATTGAAGTGAGCCTCAGCCATGGTGGTGGCCGTCTCTCGCTTACAGGTAACCTCGGTGAAGTGATGAAGGAATCGGCAACCATCGCCTACGAGTTTATTAAAGCACATGCTTCATTATTGGAGATTAATCCTGATGTTTTTGATACATGGAATGTCCACGTTCATATACCAGAAGG
>JAEEII010000254.1 GCA_016281295.1 Bacteroidales bacterium | reverse complement strand
TCATGGATTCCCAACCATTTCCGTCACCGTCATTGTCGATGGAAGTCCATCCGTCGAGGCCGGTTTCGAAGTCGTAGGTGGTTCTGTTTCTATTTCTGTTGCCTTCATAGAAGCGGCTGACACCCCACTTGTACACACCAGATTCGAGAGAACCCCAGCTGTTGTCGAGGTAGAGCGTGTCGTTGAGGCTGCCGAGGAACTCAGCGCCTTCACCCGTGGTGTCGTCGCAGGTGGTGCGATAGACGTTGAAGTGGTGGAAGGCACGGTTGCCAGAAGCAGTCCAGTTAGGATCGCTTTGGAGCTCGCTGATGCTCGTGCCATGGTTCACGCTGGCGACAGCGATGGCGGGAGCAGGAACGTCTTTTCTGTCAAGAGCAATAGTCTTGGCATTGTCTGTCAAGAAAGCTTGGATCATCCAGCTGCAGTCAAGACCTGCATCGACCACATCCATCCATTCAACACCATCCATGCTGACCCAACGGCCGTTAGGATCACCACTGTTTGCGCAGCAAGCAGCAACGTATTGACCGTCGAAGTTGTTCATGATAACCCACAAGCTCTGACCAGGATCAACGGCCACAGGGCTGCTGAGGCTGATTTCAATATAGTTAGAGGAACCTGTGCAGGTGTAGTTCTGTTCGGTGACAGCAGTTGCAGGAGCGCTTTCGCCACCTTTATAGATAATCACCTTGCCGCTATGGGCAGCATAGTCGTACATCTTGACCTTGGTCAGCGTGTAACCATTGTATTGAGCCATCGCAGAAGCGGGGAAGCTGATGCCCCAGTAGAAGGAACCACCACTGGTAAGACCGATAGCGTCATCGTTCACTTCGCAGTCATAGCCAATCCATCCGGCCTCTGCAGGAGCAGCGTCGTGGATGAAGCTGATGTTGTCAACATACCAGCAGTCATCGTTGGAGTTCACACTGCTATCCTTGGTGTAAGCCCACTTGAAGGTGTGGACACCAGCGGAGATAGGATATTCTTTTTGTTGCCAGTTGCCAGCACCAGAGACATTCATCTTTTCGGTTCCGTCGATATAGAAGTAACCTTTGTCATAGTTGCTTTCGCTGGAGATCTTGTTATAGAAGCTCATCAAGCCGTCGCGACCGATTTCGACGCTGACTTCGATGGCTGAAGTAGTGGAAGCCTGTCCGGCGTTGCCGCTCTTCATGCAGTAGCTGTTATCCACGCCTCCGCTGATCACGGACCAAGGATAGGTGGCGTCGTTGACCCAGTTGAAAGCACTGAAGTCGCCAGTCTCGAAGTCTTCAATGAGTTCGCTCATCACGTTTTGGCTCCAATAGACCTTCACTTGGTTGTCATCCACTTCCTCAGCGAGGACTTCACCGAGAGGATACCAGTTCTCGTCGAGAATGAAGTTGACGTTCTGAGTGACCTGGCCGAAGGCGACAGCGATTTCGCCATCATATTCAGCAGGTTGATAACCTTCCTTAGAAGCCCACACGGTGTAGGTACCAGCCAACACATTGGTGTTGAAGATACCGTTGTTGTCGGTGGTGGCAGTGTAGCTGGCAGGACGCTGGAACTCGTCTTTACCGTCGATGACGATTTCAACGCCAGCGATGCCGGTGGTGCCGTCAACTTCGCAGACCTTACCGCTCATGGCGCCGTTGCCAGTCACGTAAGCGACGAGATCGTTGGAGAATTCAGATTCACCCTCGTCGTACACAGCGGTGACATTGAAGGTGTAGCCTTCACTCATATTATAGGTGAGGCCATTGACAGTGTAAGCAGGGGCAGTGACCAAAGCGGTGTTGATCTTCACACCGTCTTTGTACACGTTGTAACCTCTGTAGGAACGGTCGTTGATGTTATCCCAGCTCAGCTCGAGGGCGTCGCCTTGATAAATCTTCTCGTTTGCAGCGGTGAGGTTCTGAGGGATGTTCAGCGCGGTGGTGAATCCCCAGATCTGACCTTCGGTGATGCCGTTGCTGTTCTTCTCATCCACTCTCCAGAAGTAGTTCTTGTTGTTGTAGAGGTTGGTCACAGCCAACGAGCTGGAGAGATGGTCAGTCCAGTCAACCACAACTTGGGTAGGAGGATAGGTGGTGCCGAGGAGCACACGGTAAGCGGTGGTGTAGTTGCCGAATTCCCATGACAGGATAGCAGGCATGGAGATGCCAGTCTGGCCGTCAGCGGGAGACGGGTTGATGGCTTGCTCAGGAGCGGGGAGGATGTCGATGTTAGCATTGACAGTGAACTCTTCGCTGGTTGAGGAAGCAGCCAGATAATACACACCAGGGGTGAGGGTCATGTCGGTGATGGCGTTGTCTCTGTTGCCAGCGATACGACCGTTGATGCTCTTGAACAACGTGTTGACGCGGGAAGCAGAGGTGTAAGCGGTGTAGGTTTCGCCAGCCATGTTGTAGGGGGAGCTGTCGCGATAGTGGTAAGCCATGGCGTTGAAACCAGCGGAATGGCTCTTCCATTTGATGCTGGTGTTCCATTCACCATTGCCTCTCTCAACGCAGATGAGCAGGTTGGAGGAGCCGTCCCAAGCAAACTGGTTCTGGTTGAACACAATCTCATTCCAGCCAACCACAGGGGTGATGTTGCCGAAATAGACCAGGGTCATACCAGCGGTGTTGTGGGAAGTGGTGGTCAGCTGAGCGTCGCTGACGTTGGCCATCCAGATGCTGATGTTCTTCTGCTCTTTGCCCGTCTCGTTCGTGGCTTCGAAGCTCAAGCTGGCCATAGGAGTGGTGTTCATGCCAGCCTCGATCAGCTCGTTAGCGAGATAGAGCTGCTCAGCGATGGAGTAGTTGTAAAGGGTGTAGAAGGGGAAGTAGTTCGAGGTGGTGCTGCTGTTTTCGTCACCAACCAACGCTTCAAAAGAGCTGGCGGCATCACCACCGGTGCTCAGTCCTTCGTAGTTGTTTTCTGCTCCAGGACCAGGCTCGCCGTTGAAGTCCTCAGTGTAAACAGCAATCTTGCCGTTTTCACCTTCAACATTAGCGGTGAAAAGCACATCGTCCTCAATCGTCATTCTGTAAACGACATCCTTGCCATCGGTGGCATTGCCAGGAAGCAGGTAGTTGTCGTAAACGTTCTCACCTACAGTGGCACTGAAGGGGAACATGATTTCAGGAGCGAGCTCCATGACGTCGGCACCAACAGGCTCGTAAGCAACGGCCGTGATGTCGAAGAGATAAGCCTTACGGGTGTTGGCCATAGCAACAAGCGTGCTGCTGATAGGACCAGCGGCAGCTTCGCCGTGACTCACGGTGAAGTTGAAAGGAGTCGTGGAACTGGTCGTTCCAGGCAAGTTGGCATCGATGACGAAGAACTCGTTCTCTGCCTCAATGGAAGTGATGGTCTGGGCCGTGCTGGTGGTACCCGTGAACTGCACCTTGAGAGGACGCATCCACGATCCCAACGGACGGTAACCAAGATCAATCGGATTGGGAGTGACAGTCATGTCACTCTGTTGCGCGCTCGCCAAACCTAAGAAGGCGAACAAACACAACATCATCAAAGAAAATACTTTTCTTTTCATAAAAGATTGAGTTTAGTTAATAAATTGATTATTTGTAGATTAGATAGATTATCTTTCAAATTCTTTTTTTAACCCGCAAAAATAATAAAAAAAAGAATATAATAAGTGATTATTCGGAAAAAAGAATCCATTTTTCATCTAAATCGATATCCCAACCCGCTTTTAAATCCAGAACGTCAGGATAATCTTCCACAGTCTCAGGCAAAAACACCTTGTGGAAGTTTCCCGTGCTCCAGCCCCCGTCACGGTTGCGGTCGAAAATGGCTTTCAGCTTATACTTGTCGGGAAACAGTCGCTCGAAGGCGACACGCTGCTCCTCCCTAATGATTCGTGAGGCCACTACCTGGTCGCGACTGTCAACTAACTGAATGATTACCTGCATGTCCTCTGGTGGAACCACCGTGATGAACAGGTTGCCAAGGTCTTTCTCCAAGGCTCTTTTAAACTGAAAATGAAGGGAGTCGTTGGTCCGTCCCCGAAGACTATAAAAAACGGAGTCCGTAATGGCTATCGCATAATTTAAAGTGTCAACAATATCCCATTCCAACCGGTATTCCAATCCTAATGAGTCTGCCTTCTCGAAACGCATCTCATTGTAAAACACTGTGTCTCCGATTTTCAACGTGGAAGTGTCGTGCCATTGAAGTTTTACCACGGGTTCTGTGAACTTTAGCGTAAAGGCTTCATCGGGCATTAAAAGATTGTTCCTTAAATTATTATTTACTTTTAACACTTTCGGTGCCTTCTTTGACAGTTGTTTGGTCTCCCGATACTTTAAACTGTATCGGGTGCTGTCGTGAACGAGGGTGTCCTCATGAACGTAAACCCATAGGGAGTCCAAAATATTAGGCGTGAAATGCCACCATAGGGTGTCGTGTTTTTCGGACCAAATCTGCACCATCTGGAAGGAATCAGGCAATATTTCAGGGGTTTCAAAAAGCACGCTGTCGGCTGGATGACGAAAAGCAAAACGCAAGAAACCTTCCTCGATAAGTTTTTTCTCTAATAACATCTGTGTTGTGTCTGTTTCTATAAATGCATAGAGAACCAAATCCAGGGAGTTTGGGTCGAAATACCTTGTGTCTTGAATTTCGATGGGAGGAACCAATGAGTCGTTCGCCAGCACCGTGTCGGGAATCGCTGGAAGCGAGTCAAGGGTTACCGAAAGCGAGTCAAGGGTTACCGAAAGCGAGTCGTGAGTCATGAAAGTGGTATCGAAGGAGAGGGAATCTGTTGTTTTTCGCGGAAGCTGAGGGTATGATGCCGGGACCAACGTGTCGAGAAAGGCAACCATCTCGTTGGGCATATCATAATAGAGGTTGGAGTTCATGTCCTTCAACGCAAAAACCAGAAACTTTTTGTCGGGCAACCCCTCCAAAATGAACTTGCCTTCTTTGTCCGTTTTGGTAAGGTAATCCGGCGCCACGAGGGTGGGGAGGGCGAACAAGGTGTCGCATTCACAAAAATAAACTCCCACCAGCATATCTTCTATTGGTTTTGTGGTTTCTGCATCTAATATCTTGCCACTTATTTGTAAAGTGTCGATAATGATTCCAGTAGAAAATGTATAGGTATAATTATTAAATATGTTTCCTTCATGTAAATCTTTGATGGCGTTGCCGAAATGAACCGTGTAAGTGGTGTTTTCAAGCAATGTCTCTTTAAATTTAATTACAACGGTTTTGTTGTTTAATTTGATATCGGGTTTTGTGGTGAGCGGAGGGGAGAAGAAGACGTTTTGCTGGGCGTTTTCAAGGGTGATGTATTCATCGAAAGTGATTTCGATTTTCTTGCTGTTGAAAAGGGTGCTTCGATTTTCAGGCACTGCCTCCACTACCTTTGGCGGTGCGATATCCTTGGGCCCGCCGGTAGGGGTCACAACATTAGCGCATCGCGTCATCATGAGCACCACGATGGCGGTCAAGAGAAAGGAGATTTGTTTTTTCACAGGTGCTTTCATCGGGGCAAAAGTAAGATTTTCTGTTGAATTGTTGAATTGTTTATTTGTTGAAATGTTGTTTTTATTTATTTTTGCAGTTTTAACTTCTGAAATTTAACTTCTAAATATAGATAGCAATGTATAGAACAAACACTTGTGGCGAACTTCGTCTTGCTGATGTTGGCAAGGAAGTGACATTGGCTGGTTGGGTGCAACGCGTGCGTGACAAAGGCTCTCTCGTTTGGATTGACCTCCGTGACCGTTATGGCATCACTCAGCTTTTATTGGATGAAAACAGTGACCCGAGACTGGTGGAACAGGCTCGTTCTTTTGGGCGTGAATATGTGATCCAAGCGCAAGGCACGGTCATTGAGCGTGAATCGAAAAATATGAAAGTGCCTACGGGTGAGATTGAGATTCGTGTGAAGGCCTTTACCTTATTAAATAAAAGCAAGACCCCTCCTTTCACCATCGAAGACAACAGCGACGGTGGCGATGACCTCCGTATGAAATACCGTTACCTGGACTTGCGTCGTACCCCAGTGCGTCAAAACCTGGAACTGCGTCACCGTATGGCGATGTTGGTGCGTAACTATCTCAGCGACTTGAACTTCATGGAGATTGAGACCCCGATGCTCATCAAATCGACGCCCGAGGGTGCCCGCGATTTCGTGGTGCCTTCGCGCATGAATCCAGGCGAGTTCTATGCCCTGCCGCAAAGTCCGCAGCAGTACAAACAGCTGCTCATGGTGGCGGGCTTCGACCGTTATTTCCAGATTGTTCGTTGCTTCCGCGACGAGGACCTTCGCGCTGACCGACAGCCCGAATTCACCCAGATCGACTGTGAGATGAGTTTCGTGGAGCAAGAGGATGTGCTGAACACCTTTGAAGGCCTGGCCAAACATCTTTTCAAAGAAGTGAAAGGTCTTGAGTTCGACAAGTTCCCGCGTATGACCTGGCACGATGCCATGAAATACTATGGTTCCGACAAGCCAGACATCCGATTCGACATGCGTTTTGTGGAACTCAACGACGTGGCTAAAGGTCACGGCTTCAGCCTCTTTGACAATGCGGAGCTGGTGGTGGGCATCAACGCCCTTGGCTGCTCCGAATATACGCGCAAGCAGCTCGACGCCCTCACCGAGTTCGTGAAACGTCCGCAGGTGGGTGCTGGTGGCATGGTCTATATCAAATACAACACGGATGGCTCCTTTAAGTCGTCGGTGGATAAGTTCTTCACCCCTGATGACCTCAAGGCTATCGCCGAGAAGTTCGGCTCCAAGCCTGGCGACTTGATGCTCATCCTCTGCGGCGACGCCATGAAGACCCGCGTGCAGCTCAACGCCCTCCGTCTTGAGATGGGCAACCAGCTTGGCCTCCGCGACCCGAACAAATACGCACCGCTGTGGGTCATCGACTTCCCGCTGTTGGAGTGGGACGAGGAGACACAACGCTATTACGCCATGCACCATCCCTTCACTGCCCCGAAACCTGAGGATGAGGCCTTATTGGACGACCCGACGAAGTGGGGTGACATTCGCGCCAACGCCTACGACATCGTGATGAATGGCGTGGAGGTGGGCGGTGGTTCCATCCGTATCCACGACCGCACCTTGCAAAACAAGATGTTCCACACCTTGGGCTTCACCGACGAGAAGGCTCAGGAGCAATTCGGCTTCCTGATGGGTGCTTTCGAGTACGGTGCTCCGCCTCACGCTGGTCTTGCCTTCGGCTTCGACCGTCTCTGCTCCCTCTTCGGTGGCGCCGACTCGATCCGCGACTTCATCGCCTTCCCGAAGAACAACGCTGGCCGCGATGTGATGAGCGGCTCGCCCGCACCAATCGCACCAGAACAACTGGACGAGTTGCAGATTGCGTTGAATTTGAAATGATTAGAATTGTAGGGCTGTCATAGTATGGCAGCCCTACCACCAAAATATGACAAAAAAGAAATCCATAGAAGATATTAAATTGACTGATTTTCCAGAAGAGGTTGATAGCCAAACTGGTGTGAAGGTTTATGATGAAACTTCATACGAGAATATGTTGGCTGTATTAAGTCAATATTTGCATAATAGTGAGATTGGTCAAGTAGAGAACAAAGAGGAAATAGTTTCGGCTATTCTGGAGTTTTTGGAGCGGAAGAAAAGTGTCAATCCAGACCTTGAGTTTGAGCCGATGGAGGAATATGCTTCAATGGTGGCAGAAGACCCTGCTCAATATGGATTGTTTGAAGAGTTTTTCAATGTGCCCTTTCCTAATCCCAAACAAGGTCAATTCTCTTTAATAGACCTTTTTGCAGGAATTGGTGGCATTCGTTTACCTTTTAATGAATTAGGTTATCGATGTGTTTTTTCTTCAGAATGGGATAAATTTGCTCAACATACCTATTTTGCCAATTTTGGTGAAATGCCTTTTGGAGACATTACAAAAGAATCGACAAAAAAACATATTCCTAAACATTTTGACTTGTTGCTCGCAGGTTTTCCATGTCAGGCTTTCTCTATTATGGGAAAAATGAAAGGTTTCGAGGATGTTCGTGGTACGATGTTTTTTGAAGTTGCTACCATACTTGAACAACACAAGCCGCAAGCTATATTGTTAGAGAATGTGAAACAACTGACAACACATGACCATGGTAGAACTTTCAAGACCATTCTTCGTATTTTGGATGAACTTGGATATCATGTCAAATGGCAAGTTTTGAATGCTCTTGATTTTGGATTACCGCAAAAAAGAGAACGTGTCATTATAGTCGGGTTTAGAAATGAGGATAGCATTAATGCGTTTGATTTTGATTTTAAGAAGCAGCCCTATTCTTTAAATAGTGTTTTGGAATCAGATGATATGGTTGACATTTCTCTCTTTGCATCTGATTGGATTATACAGAAACGTAAGAAGCAAACAGAAGGCAAACGCATATTCTATCCTTCAATTTGGCATGAAAATAAGGCAGGAAATGTTTCTGTACTTGATTACGCTTGTGCATTGCGCACAGGGGCAAGTTATAACTATTTGCTTGTAAATGGGAAGCGCCGTCCGTCATCTAGAGAATTACTTCGTTTCCAAGGATTTCCTGATGATTATAGAATATCCGTTTCTCATGGAGAAATTCGTCGACAAACAGGTAATAGTGTAGCTGTTCCGATGATAAGACAAATAGCCATTAAAATTGATTCAATATTAAAACAACAATAATATGGACCATCCAAAGTTAAGAGATTCAAAACGCTTGTTGACACGCGAACCCTATCCGATTAATGAGATTCCTGTATCAGTTATCAAGAAAATCGGTAAGAAATTCGTTTATTTGTTGTGCGTTGGATACAAAGATTTGTCTGGTGATGAATGGGGAAATGTTTTTGCCGAGGCTATTGGCGGAACTCATTTGCAGTCACCTGTAGGAATTGCTGATGTTACATTCGACAAAATGGCATGGTCAATGAAAACCGTAAAATCCAAAAATCCTCATAAATCCAATGCTTCTATTCGACTTATTAGTGGTCGTTGTTCTCCAGATTATTCATATGGGATAAGTGACCCGCATAAAGACATTGAAGCAACTGGTAGGGCTGTATTGAACATTTGGAATGAGAGAGTGAACATTGCCCAAGATTATTACAACCCATTGCGAACCTCAATTCTTGTGAGGAGTGAAGATTTGCTATCTTATACCTTGTTTGAAGAAGAGAATCATCGTTATGTAGCAAGTTCTTATCGATGGGAAGAAAATAAGAACGGCAATTTGATAGGTATTGATATTGAAACTGGCGAAACACGGTTTACATGGCAACCTCATGGCTCACAGTTTACTATTCACACAAACATTCCAAAGAATGCGGTAAAGTTTAGAATAAAGCAACCTCCTAAACTTGATGTAGAAGAAACTTTGAAACAAATTAATTATGGTGAAGATTGGGTAGAAATTTTATAAAACCATATGCGTATGAAAAGAATATCTTTTATCATAATGGTTGCATTTCTGTCATTGGCAGTCTTGTCGGTCTTTGATTCTTGTTCCACAAGCAAAAAGACAGCCACCCGAAAAGGTGATGCGAGCATTACCGCAAACGCTCCTGATTATAAAAGGATAAAGAAAGAAATCAATACAAAGGGAAGCGAATTCTATTATCCTGAATTGTTGAGACGCTTCCAAGCGGCGGATACCACATTGAGTCTTGAGCAATTACGCCATTTTTATTATGGGACCGCCACACGTTCGGATTATGACCCCTATAAGAGGGCCAAAATCGATGCTTTGCGCGAAGCCTTTGAAAAGGATACCCCTAGTAAGGAAGATTGGGAAAAAGCTGCCAAGGAAATTGATAAGGAGTTGGAAACAGACCCGACGAATATCAGGTTTCACTGGTATAAACAAATTATCTATAGTAACTTGTATGGTCCAGATTCAGAAAAGACCGCTGATGCCTATAATCAGGTTGTGATGCTTCTATCGGCGGTGACCTCCACCGGTGACGGGCGCTCGAAAGAAACGGCGTTTCATGTGATAAACGTCGCAGATGAGTATGGTATAATGGATATTTGTGGTTTGTCGCCCACGATGCAATCGTTGGTGAAGGACAAAGGTCAATCATACGATGTGATGGATTTGAAGGAGAATGAATATGGGTTGGAATCCATGTACTTCAATATTACGGTCAGTATGGAAGCAATGAACAAAATATTTGGTTTTTGAGTCTGAAATAATAACATCTTAAATATGAAAAGACTACTCGTATTAACCGGTGGCGGCGACTGTCCAGGCTTGAACGCCGTGATTCGCGCCATCGTCAAGAGAGCTGCCCAAGAGAAGGATTGGGAAGTGCTCGGTAGTATTCAAGCCTATAACGGCATCCTGTGGGAACCCACTGAGGTCGTCAGGCTGACTCCAGAGTCGGTGCGTGGCATCCACTTCCGCGGTGGCACCATCATCGAGACCACCAACAAAGGCGGCCCGTTCAGCTGGCCAGTCAAGAACAACGACGGCACCTGGACTACCGTTGACCGCTCCGACGAGATGCTTCGCAAACTGCAATACATGGGCATCGACGCCGTGATCAGCATCGGTGGTGACGGCTCACAACGTATCTCGCAGAAGCTCTATGAGAAGGGCTTGAACATCATCGGTGTGCCTAAGACCATCGACAACGACCTCTCCATGACGGAATGCACCTTCGGCTTCCAGACCGCGGTGCAAATCGCCACCGAAGCCGTGGATAAACTCGTGACGACCGCAGCGTCCCACAACCGTGTCTTCATCCTTGAAGTGATGGGTCGCGACGCGGGATGGATCGCCCTGCACAGCGCCATCGCCGGCGGTGCCGAGGTGTGCCTCCTCCCGGAGTTCCCCTACGACATCAACGTGGTGAAGGAACGCCTGGAACGCCGCTT
>JAEEII010000253.1 GCA_016281295.1 Bacteroidales bacterium | reverse complement strand
TGAGTCGACATTTGTAGAAGAGATGCCCACTTCTTTCATCGGGAGAGGCATCTATCGGATGACCGAAGGCCGACATGCGAGCATCGGCGACCTCATCAACGCAGGGCTTCATATTGCTAAGAAGGAAATCAAGAAAGCCTCTGCCGATGCAGCATTGGCAACCTATTACCGTGCGGAGGAGCACTTCGAAGAAGCCAAGGAACATTGGCAGGAGAAACGAGAGGAGTGAATTGTGGCACGCGGAAAGAATTAGGCACGCAGAAATCGCAGAACCTTGGGAAGCCTACCGGACGCCTGTTTGCGTCGCATTGCGATTCCTAAAATTCAGCGGATTCTGCGTGCTAGTATTCCCCGCAACCCTATCAGAGATTGATGCTAAGTCCTAACATAAGTGGATGGGCCTTGGCCGCATCACGTCCCTTGACGAAGGTGGGGACAAGCGCGTAGCTGACAAAAAAGCCCAAGTTGTCGCCGCCAACGCGCAGCGAAGCATCGCATTTGAACAGGTTCGTCAGATAGTTCGAATAGGTTTTCCTGTTTTCGCCATCGCAATACTTGATACGGCTCCATGCGGCAACGCGGATGCCACCTGTCACGCCGAAGTCGATATAGAGATGGCGTGTGGGGCGTACTTCTATCATCAGCGGGACCTGGACATAAAGTAGGCCGAACTTGCTGTTCTTCACGGGACGCTCCTCAGGTAGCAGTTCGTTGATTAACTCGCCGTCTTCCACCGTCATTGCGACATGGTTTTTCCAGCTGTAGTTGTTCCAACCGAGACCGATGCCCGTAAACACACCCACTTTTTTCTTGCGGTCGAAAGCGATGCCAATATCCGCGAGGTTGAAACCGAAATACCAACTGCGCAGCGGGCGGATGGCCATTGACTCGTGTGGGCCGGTATAGACATTCGCCGCAAACGGGTCGATGAACATGTTCAAGCCAGCCTCCAAGCCTTGCCAATGCGGGTTGAGGAGACGGCTTTGCTTGCCGGCGCGTTGCTCACGTTGGTGTTGGTAGGAAATGATTTTGCCATACTTATTCACCAACACGTCGCCAGAGCCAGTGGCGTTGGTATAGGTTTCGTCAGTGTTCAACTCAATTATTCTCAAATCACCTGAGCCAGTCAAGTCAGCATATAGCACCTTACATTGCCCTTGAAGCGTGACATCACCCGAGCCGTTTATCCGAACACGGATGGTGTCGTAGTCCACATTCATCTTCAGGTCGCCAGAGCCTAGCACGACGAGGTTGAGGTTCTTGCCCTTAATCAGGCCTCTGCCTAACACGTCACCCGACGAGCGCATGATGACTTCGTCGAGTTGTGGCATGGCAACATCATAATCACTTGAGCCTCTAAAAAACACATTACCATCCACAACATACCTGTCGGAAGCACCCATGTCGCCACGCGATTGCGAGAATCCGTCCTGACTTTGTCTGATTGTCACATTGCCGGAACCTTCAACAGTGATGGAATGAGCCTGCGGGTCATCATTCTTCAAAAGCTGATAGTTGAAGGACTTATCAAACTTGTCGCCCCACTTTTCCATCTCTTTTCCCCACTGTTCCATTTCTTTGCCCCATTGTTCCATGTCGCGTTCAAATTTCTCCCAATCCACGGAGTCGGAAAGTTGTTGAAGGTTAGTTCCCAACTCACGCATGATCTCATTAAATTGGGACATATCAGGCGTAACGACCTGGATGGTGGTATCCACCTTTACTGGAACCGTAATCGTGTCTTGTGCCTTCACACTTCCGAAAGCCAGCAGCAGCAAGGCTGCAAAAAATAATCTTGTTTTCATTTTTATTGGAGTTTTTAATGTTTGTTGTTCTTCCTATACTATTGACACTTCAGTGGGAATCACCACCCTATTGCCTTTACCGTCATGGCGGAGGCACATCCGCCATCTCCTGATCAAGAAGGATTGTCCTTGTTTTCAGGAGATTGACTCGCTTCGCATCGTCGAATCGAGGATTTGCGGGTCAAGCCCGCAATGACGGGGGAAAGACGAATGTATATCCCTTAGCGTCAACATCAGTAATACGGAGAAACAGCAAAAAAGTTACAGCCTTCACTCAAAAAAAGCGTGAAAAAAACATTTGCGCTCAGCGGTGAGTGTGTCGCCTTCGGTCAATTCAAGCTTCACGTAAACCTTTTGCAAGTCGGCTTTGTGCAAACATTCACTTAGACCTTCCACAATGAATTTCCGATTTTCGTTGGCCTCCAACTTCACTTTCATTTTTTGCTCAAACAGAGGATGATCTTCGAGCATATCTAATTTGAGGTCTTCAAAGCCGCACACTTTGACAGTCAGTGTGCCATCAATGTCGCGAAGCAAGTCGGATGTGACGAAGACACCGTAATCCTTTTGATCGACCGAGAGCAGCACTGGCGCATAAAGTACTTTTAACCGCTCTTGCAGCACTTTGGGATTGCCGTAATAGTCAATGGACGACCACGAAGTCACAGGCCAGGCATCGTTGAGTTGCCAATAAAGCGTGCCCATATTGTAAGGCTTTGCCGTGCGGTGCGCTTCGATGGCGATTTCCATGCCATAGGCTTGCGAGAGTTGGCTCAAATGCACGTATTCCTCAAAATCCTTGGGTTGCACATCGGGGTAATACCGTTGAATGAAGTCGTCGATTTGGCGGGTGCCACGGGCGTGTTTTTGATGCGCTGCAATCACCTCGGCATCCTTGCTCAACTCCTCGCCTTCTGCTATCTTCAGCAAAGTCGAATAATCGGGATAGCTCTGGTAGCCATATTCGCTGTTGAAGCGGCCCACCTTCTCGCGATACATTTCGTAAGGCTGCTCGCCCCACCAAACGCCCCAATAATGAACATCGCCTTCGGTCAGACTCTCGGGACGGCCCCAGCCTTTCGAGGGCGAGCTGGGCCAATAGGGTCGCGTGCCGTCGAATTGCGCAACGGCTTGAGGCAGGATGTCTTCAAACAATCGGTCATAGCCTGCTTTGATGGCTTTGTCGTCTTCCTCACTCCAACCCAAAGACTGCTGCCAGCCCCAGTTGTAGTAGCCTTCTGAAATCTCGTTGCCGCCACACCACAAGGCCAAGGAAGGATGCGAAGCCAAGCACTTCACCTGCTCCTCTGCCTCGATTCGGGCATTTTCGAGGAAAGCCTCATCGTAGGGATACATCGTTCCTGCATACATGAAATCCTCCCAAACCAAGATGCCATATTTGTCGCAAAGCGTGAAAAAGTCGTCAGAAGGATAAATGCCGCCGCCCCACACACGCAACATATTGAAATGAGCGTCTTTGGCTTGCTCCAAGAGTTGAATCGTATGGTCAACATCATTCCAGGTCTCAATCATCTCCTCGGGAATGTAGTTGGCGCCTTTGGCATAGAATGGCACACCGTTCACCTTAAAATAGAACGCCCGCCCGATGCTGTCGGGTTCATCGACCATCTCGAAGGTTTTAATACCAGACCATATTTTCTTGAAATCCAAAACCTTATCCCCTTCTTTTAGGAGAACATCAAAGACATAAAGCGGTTGTTCGCCCATCTCGTTGGGCCACCACAATTCTGGATTTTCTATTTCAAAGTTCAGGATCTCATTTTGGATATCGCCATTAAGGTGTATGGTTTTCTGGCTGTTTTTCTCACCATTGACATAAATTTCCGCCATGTAATTTCCTTCAGCCTTGCTTTCCACATCAAGGCACAAACGCATCGCAGCCTTCTCGTTATCAATGTTTTCTGTGACAATATATGCGTTTTGCAATTTCGCATCCGACCAACCGATCAATTCCACCCGTTTCCAAATGCCCACGTTCTTGTACTTCGGTGCCCAGTCCCAGCCGTGCTGGTAAGGTGCTTTGCGCGAAACGGCGTATTTCTCGGGCAATCGAGGCTGA
>JAEEII010000252.1 GCA_016281295.1 Bacteroidales bacterium | reverse complement strand
CGAATCAGTTCAAATAATTCCTCAAGGAAACGGTCCTTGTTGTCTTTGATGTACTTGTCGGTATTTTTCATATTCTCTGAATTAAAGATATAAAATCAAAAGATTGACAAAAGTAAGAAAAAAAACCTTTAAAAACAACTTATATTTAATAATGTAGTGTATCTTTGCAAGGTTAATTAGCTGATTTTTAGTCTTCAAATTTTATAACATGAAACACTTTATCTTCTTTTTTGTTGTAATGTGCTCTTTGTTTTTGTCAGCCTATTCCTACGGCCAAGAACAAAAACCACACGCCTCCTATGTGGAGAACGAAATCATTGTATGGCTGGAGCAAGGAGTAGATGCTTCGGCTTTTGCCCTCCGTTCCGGTGAGGGAATCACTCCCAAACGTCAGCTTTCAAAGCGGCTGAATATTTGGCTTTTTGAGATTGCCGACAACAGGGAGCCTCGAGGGGACAAAATGGCTCGTTTGGAGCGGAATGCTGACGTTCGGGTCGTGCAAAACAACCACACTAACCTCATATTACGTGAGGCTATTCCCGATGATCCTCATTATACCCAACAGTGGGCGCCGGCTGTGATGAACCTGCCACAGGCTTGGGAGGAATATACCACTGGCGGCCTTACTGTTACGGGCGACACCATCGTGGTGGCCGTCATTGACGGTGGTGCGTACCTGGAACACGAGGATTTGAATTTCTGGAAAAACAGGCGCGAAATCCCTGGCAATGGCCTTGATGACGACAATAACGGCTATGTCGATGACTATGATGGATGGAACGCCTTCAGTCATAGCGGCATGATTGGCAGTGATCGGCATGGCACCCATGTGTCAGGTATTATCGGTGCCACAGGGAATAATGGAATTGGTGTTTGCGGTGTGAACTGGGATGTGAAAATCATGCCATTAAGAGGCAGCTCAAGCTATGAGTCCACAGTGGTGGAGGCTTACTCATACGTGCTGGAGATGCGTGCGCGTTATAATGAAACCAATGGTGAGGAAGGCGCCTTTGTGGTGGCTACGAACTCCTCCTTTGGCGTCGATTACGGCAATCCTGATGATTATCCCATCTGGTGTTCCATGTATGATGCGATGGGCGAGGTGGGAATCTTGAGCTGTGGTGCTGGACCGAACTTGAATGTGAATGTGGATGAGGTGGGTGATGTGCCTTCAACCTGTCCTGGTGTTTATCTTCTTGGAATTACCAACACCACCGCTGCCGATGTGAAATATGGGAATGCTGGTTATGGTGTCAATCACATCGATATCGGGGCACCCGGCACCAGCATTTATTCTACCACGCCTTTCAACTCATACGGCAATTCCACAGGCACTTCAATGGCCACACCTCAAGTGACGGGAACCATCGCCTTGATGTATGCGGCCATGCCCGAGTTGATGATGCAAGTCTGCAAAAATGACCCAGCACGTTTCTCTCTCTTTGTCAGGGAATCGCTTCTCAATGGTGCCGATCACCTGTCTTCTCTCGACGGTTTGGTGGCTGATGCCAGAAGGTTAAACGTTTATGGAGCCATAGAAAGAATGTTGAATGATCCCATTGAACCCATGCTGGTTGGAGAAGTAATCATTACGGGAGAGACGGTCGTGGGACAAACTTTAACCGCTGTAGCCGATTTGAGTTCTATTCCAATCATTCCCGATTTAGGAGAAGTGAGCTATCAATGGAGGAGAAACTCAGTTGATGTCGAAGGTGCTGTGTCTCAAACCTATACCCTGACAGCTGGGGATCTTGGTGCGACCATTTGTGTGCAAGTAACCGCCGAAAACTGTGCGGGGTCGCTCACCTCGCCTCAATATGGTCCCGTGCGAGTGGTTACAGGGGTTGAAGAGAGCACTCTGACCCTTTTCAAGGTCTATCCCAACCCCGCAAACGGCGCGTTCACCGTGAAAGGAGCCAAAGAGGTGACCGTCTATAACACACTCGGTCAAGCTGTTGCTACAAGCCATTCCGAGGAGGGAACGCATTCGTTCAGCCTTCCTTCAGGCATCTACTTCATCAAAGCTAATGAAAGGGTAAAGAAGATGGTGGTGGAGTAGCCCCCCCTATCCCCCAGAAGGGGGGGCTTTACACTTTCAGCAGCTCCTTTCCCAAAGAGTGTAATGTCTCTTTAATCAAAGAAAGCCTCTCTGGACTGGGCTTCTTGATGCCGTAAATATACTTGGAAAGAAGGCTTTTGTTGATGCCCATCTGTCGAGCGATTTCGGAGATGTTGAGTTGGGGGAATCGGTTGAAAATGGCTGCGACTTCGTTTTGACAGTTGGGCTCTTCTGTGTTGTAAAAGCTGGTGATGTGAATGTCTTCATCCAATGTTTTCCACCGAAGAGCCACACCATGTAGTGTGATGGTGTAATTGTTCCTTTCTTCGTTTGAAGCTTCTTTGAGGATGGGGAAAGCTTCTAAAGGACGACTATATACTTTGTCGCTGCTCGACAGTATATAGATTCTTTCGTTTTCAAACCAGACTTTAATAATGGTTTCTGATTCGTCTGGCATTAGTCGTGATACTGGTTCCATGTCTCGATGATTTCAGCCTTGTACATCTTGATGAGTTTTAAGGCCCTTTTCAAGTCTTGTGGTTTGAGACCATGGTTATAAACTACTTTTACTTCAGGTTCGATGGCAATTTTAGCTTCGTCATCGTCTCGTTCCACATGAACATGAATAGGTGG
>JAEEII010000251.1 GCA_016281295.1 Bacteroidales bacterium | reverse complement strand
ACCACGAGAAGCTGGCCCCCTACGCCAACGCCGCCACCGACATCGAGTTCGACTTCCCCTTCGGCTTCAAGGAGCTGGAAGGTATCCACAGCCGCACCGACTTCGACCTCTCGGCCCACGCCAAATACTCGGGCAAGAAACTCCAATACTTCGATCCCGACACCAACGAGAGCTACACGCCTTACGTCATCGAGACCTCCATCGGCCTCGACCGCATGTTCCCCGCCATGTTCAGCAACGCCTTCACTGAGGAGAAGCTGGAAGACGGCTCGGAGCGTGTCGTGCTGAAGTTGCCGGCCATCCTCGCACCATACAAGGTCGCCGTCCTGCCTCTGGTCAAGAAAGACGGTCTGCCGGAGAAGGCTCGCGAAATCATCGACAGCCTGAAGTACGACTTCATGTGCCAGTACGAGGAGAAAGACTCCATCGGCAAACGTTACAGAAGACAAGATGCCATCGGCACCCCGATGTGCGTCACCGTTGACAACGACACCTTGGTTGACAACACGGTCACCGTGCGTGACCGCGACACGATGCAGCAGGTGCGTGTCCCGATTGACAACCTCCGCAACATGATTTTCGACGAGCTGAAGCCGAAGAAATGACAGTAGAGACGCATTGAACGCGTCTCTTATGATAGACAACCACATAGACAACGGTTGGATTTCGATTTTGCAACAAATTGAAATCCAACCGTTTGTTATTTTTATATCTTTGCAAATTGATAGACAAGGCCTCTTAGGGGCTTGACAAGTTGTTTTTTGTTTGGAGGTATGCTGTATTTTTGCATTGCAAACCTCAATAACGAGACAATAACAATTTAAAACCTCCTAATACCATGAAAAATGTATTTGCTACATTAATCTTGTTGTTACTGGCAACCAACGCTTTTGCCTATAGTTTTTCCGCCGTGTGCGAAACAGGACAAACCTTGTATTATTCTATACAGAACGACCACGAAGTGGCCGTGACTGAACCTGATATTAATTGGTATGGTTTCACTAAACCGACAGGCGACCTAATTATTCCCGAAAATGTTGAATACGAAGGAAACACCTATATAGTTGTTGCCATCCACCATAATGCATTCGATTCTTGTCAGGGGCTCACCTCTATTGTGATTCCGAACAGCATCCGAAGAATTGAAGGTTGGGCATTCGCAGAATGTACTGGTCTTACTGGCGAAATCATTATTCCAGATCAATGCACTTTTATTGGTGGGATGGCTTGTTATGGCTGTCAGAACATAAGTTCACTCACCATTGGCGCTGCTGTTGATACCATCCAATGGGGTGCCTTTAAGAACTGCACGGGTTTGTTGTCTATTCATTGCAACACTTGCGCTCCCCCTTATGGCGAACATATTCACAGCCTTTATTTCGAGGACCATGAACTATTTGAGAATGTTCCCGCAAATATCCCTGTCTATGTCAATTGCCTAACGATAGAGCTGTACCAATTGTCTCAGGACTGGAGTGGGTTTTCCAATATGCAGGGCGTGTTTCTTGGGGCACCATCCTTATCGGTAGGCGTCAATAATCCCGAATTGGGCACTGCGGAAATTATCTCCATCCCAGAAGATTGCGATCAACTGACCGCAACAGTACGTGCCATCCCCAGTCCAAACCACAGGTTCGGCTATTGGAAAAGAGGGAGTAACGTGGTTTCCTTCGACCCAGAATACACCTTTACATTAATCCACAATACCTCTCTGACAGCTTATTTCGATTGTGCTGCAATGATAAATGATTCTATTGCCTTTCCCAATCACGTCATTGGACGCACCTTCAATGATGCTGAGCAAGTCACCCACGAATACCCTTCCGATTTTACCTATCACGAAAACGGGGTGTTGACCGGATTCGATTTCCCGACAATACTTTCAAGTACCTATTTCTTTGTCAATTACCCTTCCATGGTTTCCTCCATCCATATCAACTATTCTGGCCATCCTATCATTACTGAGGACCATACCTATCAATACAACAATTTCAATCAAATCATGCATTCGACACACATCAGTTCACAATACGGCCCCACCTATTACGATTATTTCTACGACGACAACCATAAGCTGATACAAATAGACCACAATACTCCAGAACCCGATTATGAATTCCACGAACAGCACTTCTACGAATATGAAAACAACTATAGAACTTGTGTAGAATCTTATTACATGGGCTACCAAACCTTATCGTTTAACACTCGAACAACAAGCCATTACAATGAAAGACTTCAGGTTTTGACATTACAAGTTGAAGAATACAATACAACAGGTGAAATAATTTCCAATTCGCTTAAAACCTATTCATACACACCTAACCACAAAACCGACCATATCATCACCCAAGTCCTAACTGATGGAGAATGGGTAAACTCCAGTCTTGTTCAATATTTATATGATGACAAGAACCGTATTATCGCATGTCAAACGTGGATATGGTCAGACGAGGATTGGAATCTCATCAAAAAAACTATCTATGACTTCGATGACGAGGAACAAAAACTAACTGTCTCCTTTCGCAAGAAAAACGCTGATGGCGAATGGGTGTGGGATACATTCTCTGATCAAACCCTGTTTTATGAATCAGATTTGAAAGAATGGCAAAATGCCATTTTAAAATATGGCGGCCTGCACATCAATCAGTTTGAAATCAGTTTGCATTATACAACGAAAGAAATGGAATTTCCTATACAGTCGGAATGGTATTATGAAATTGTGTGGGATGATGGCAGCACTACCTATCAGCATTTGGAATACGAATCAGATACCACTATCGGCACCGAAAGGCCCAAGATCATCGTGCGCACCAACACCATCTACGACAGAAACGAACATACCGAGGTGACACACGAATATGTATATGAAGAAAACGGCATCGTTTATTGGTGGAACAAGGACTTGGAGGACTTTACGGTGCTTTACGACTACAACGCCGAAGTCGGCGACGAATGGGAAATCACGGTGGGGTTAGAGAGCATTCTGGTGCATGTCGACAGCGTGAGTGTTTTTGAATACGACGGCGACACCCGCAAGATGCTGCACATCAGCGATGCAGGAGACCTCTTTAGCGGCGACATCGTGGTTGGCTACGGCCACATGACCAGTTTCTTCCCCGAAAAACTGATGAACCGAGGCAAAGGCTATCGAATGGAAGGCCTTAGATGCTATTGGGTGGGCAACGCCCTGCTCTTTCACAATGGCGACGAGGACTGCGATGCCATCTATGCTGAATTGCATGATGGTATTAATGAGGACGGCCCTTCGACGGGCTCAGGGACCTTCATGGTCTATCCCAATCCTGCGAATAACATCCTGTTTGTAGAGACGGTGTGCACACCGTCTCTGCCGGACCAAACCTACCGCATCACCAACCTGATGGGACAAACCTTGCTGACTGGCAGCATTTCGGCTGAAACCCAACAGATTGACATTTCAACATTACCTGCAGGGATGTATTTTATTAGCGTGGACGGGCAGACCGTGAAATTTGTTGTAAAATAAACCATAAAAACCTAATACCATGAAAAAGTTATTTGTAATCATAGTTTTGATGGCCTTGGTCATGAGCGGATTCGCACAGCAGCTCCACTATCATTTTTCCGAAGTTGTTGAATCAGGACAAACTTTGTACTTTCTGAAAAGAGACTATGCTCCACAAGAAGTATGGGTTACATATCCGTGTTTT
>JAEEII010000250.1 GCA_016281295.1 Bacteroidales bacterium | reverse complement strand
TCCGCTCCACAGGGGTATAGCTCAATTGGTAGAGCAACGGTCTCCAAAACCGTGTGTTGTGAGTTCGATTCTTACTGCCCCTGCCATGGAAACAACCCCTCAAGTCCAGCAAACAAGCGGATTTGAGGGGATTTTAATTTTCCGAAAAACGCTGTTGAAAGTTAATCTAAATAAATCTAAATCAAAGAAAATCAATGCAAAGTTGTTATTGTTTTTGTCATTATTGCACCGATTTGAATTTTCTTTTCGTAAAGAAAAGTATAATATGTTTGTAAATGCAGTAACGATGCGGTTTCTCGAAATCGGTCAATTGACGGATGAAGAAAAAGTTAATCTTTTGGATACGGCATGTAACTACGGCTATGCAATGGTAATGACAACTAATGACAACTTTTCTGCACGTAACAAAAAAAAAGCTGTCGGTCAACAAAGACTGACAGCTAATTTTTTTTTATTTGCGGAAAGTGCTTTTTACCCCGTCCCGCAGGTGTTGGGGTGCATGACCATATGTGCCTATTGTTACTGTGGAATCTGCATGCCCGGCGAGTGCCTGTACATACTTGATGGGCACGCCGTGGTTGAGTAGGTAGCTGACGAAGGTGTGGCGGGTGGTGTGAGGGGACTTGTGAAGCTCTTTTACCAATGTCCCGCAATCAGGGCAGGTCCATTCTTTTGGCTGTTCCGCTTTGCACACGGGGCACTGGACGCGTCTACGGGTTACATGGTGACCGTTGGGGCATGTCCAGTCGTTGGGGCGTCTGTGGCCACAATGGGGGCATTTGCGGGCATATTCCTTGCCGATGGCCGACCAGGTCTTGACAAAATTGTGGTAGCTGAGGGCAGTACCGGTCCGTGTGGAGAACACTTGCCCTTTTGCGTCCTCGGACGGTCGCATGTCTTTCAGTCGTTTGACTAGGTGTTTGCTGAAAATGGGGATATAACGGTCGCCTTTGTTGGTTTTGGGTTCGTTGAAGCGTTGTAGTCCCTTTTGGTTTTTATTTTTGTTAATAAAGTGGCTGTCCAATGTTCTTTGGATGTGGATTTCTTCTTTGCCGTCGGTCCAGTCGATATCTTCCCAGCGCAGGGCCAAAGCCTCGCCGATGCGTAGCCCCGTGGTCAGTAACAGTAATATAATCGTGTAATAATCATGGGTGATGGAGTGGAACTTGCCCGCCGTCTGGATGTATCGGGCAGTGCGCAACAAACGGAAAATCTCGGAGTCCGTGAATACTTCCTTTTCTGCTTTTTCGATTTGGGGACGCTTCAACGTGGCCATTGGGTTGTCCCGCAATTTTTTGTTGGCGACGGCATTTTTCATGGTAGCGTTAATCAGGTCGTAAACTTTCCTTGTACTGCTTTTGCTCAACCGTTCGCCAACCTCGTTGAGGCCCTTTTTAACGTCATCGGCTGTGATTTCGTCAATCCGTTTATCCGTTCGTAACCATGCGGGGATGGCGTACAGGGTATCGATATGGCGTTGGTAACTGCTGGGGCGTATGTCGTTAAGCTTATGCGTCTCCAGATAATCGACGATGGCGTCGTGCAGGGACGATGCACAGCCCTTGATGCCGTCCTGTAGTTCAACCCGTTTTACCTTTTTAAAGTCCTCGGCCTGTCGTTTTCCTTCTTCGGTTCCTGGAAAGAATTTGGTATGGGTTCTGCCAGCTTGGTTCCAGCGGTACGCCCATTTTGCCTTTCCGTTGTTTGTCGTTTTAAAAACACTTCCGTCGCCTCTCATATAATCACTCCTTGTCGTGTGTTTTTTTTTGATTAATCTAAATTATAGACACACGGTCTCTTTTTGTCAAGCTAAGTACTTGTGGAGGAAAAAAGAAATAAATCCTGTTTTCCATTTTGATATTTTTTTTGGATTTGATATAGTTTGAATAAGAAAGTGATGAATTATTATGAGGAGGAAGAGTATGTCTGATTATATAGGTGATTATGTTAATTTTAATACATATCAGGGGAAAGACTACAAGGGCGGTACGGTATCGCTTTCCGGCTTACGGGAGAAAAAGTACGAGAAACTTGTGTCACCGAAAGAGTTTGCTCAACTGAGCGGATTAACCCTGATTTATGTCCGAAATCTCTGTTCGCGCGGTGAAATAAGGTGTTTGAGAGTTGGACCAAAAAAATTTTTACTTGACCCTGAAAAGGCGTTTGCTGATTTGGGCCGACTGATTGACACGGGGAAGGTAGTACAATGCACATATCATAAACCTGCGAAGGTCAGTCGTGATGCGTCGAAGCCTGTCCGTCGTCGTGGTCGTCCGCCGAAAGAGTACTTGTCCGCGGGCGACAAGGACGAGAAACGGAAACTGAAGGCGATTGCAGGATAAGGGACGGAACAAATCCTTGTTACCGTTCTGAAAGAAAACAAAAAACGGGCCGCACCGGTATTGGCGTACCGGTGCGCTCCGCAAAAGGTTATCAAGCCCATAACCTTGTAGCGTACCCGCTTGTTTGATAAGGTGATTATATCAGAAACGGCGTGGTTGCGCAACGGTGAAACCGGAATGAGCAGGATAACCAAGCGGTTGTCCTGCTTTTTGGTTTTTATAATTTAATATTTTTATTGGAACTTGATTTTATTGACTAAAATTATGGGGCATTTAAGAACGATGATGCAGTGTTTTAGGGGATTGGGGGATTTCGTGTGAGATATGTTAGGACTAAGATTTATGAGTGCGGACCGGAACACAAGGAAGTGGAAATGTTTTTTGCGCCTTCTTCTGTCCGTCGCGTCAGGGGGGCACGGACGGGGGTTGCAACTGATGAAGCAAAGCGAAATCGGAACGAGAAGGAGTCGGTAAAAAGGTTGTCGAGATTACTAAAAACATATTTTAGTTCTGGAAAAGACCATTACATTACATTTTCGTTTGATAGATTTCGTAAGCCAAGGACATTTGGGGATTTAATGGCGGTCTGCACGAAATATTTTCGGAATCTGTCTGACCGTTGTGAACGGAAGGGCATAGTCGCTAAATGGATTTATGTATTGGAAGTGGGAGACAATGGTCGGTATCATATACACGCTTTTATTGACGAAGGGGTTCCTTTGGGTCAAATCATGAGAGGTTGGAAGAGAGGTTTTGTCTGTGTAAAGAAAGTACCGATTGATGCGGAACAAATACAAAGGCTTGCCGAATATAGCTTGAAAGCGCCGAAAGGTAAGCACGGTTGGCATCGGTCGAGGAACATGCCTGAACCAGAACCGGATATTGATGATAAGCTGGTTTCGTCCGGTGAGTTTTCCGCGATTGCCGGCGACGGTTTTCCCGAAGGCCCGGTTGTGGAACTGATGGGGCGGTTGTTCCCGGATTTTCAAGTCGTTCCAGGGTGGCGGGGGTATTATTGCTCTGCGATGGAGTCGCCGTATCTATATGTTGCTCTCCAACGAGTACACAGACAAGAAGGAAAACGGAAATCGACAAAAGATTACAGTAACCCGTATGGGATATCAGCGGATGCGTTGCGACGTTATGACCCGGACCAGGCGGATTTGATACTTCGTGAGACCGCGTAAAATGCCCTGCAACGCGTTTTGTTTGCCGGGTAGGGGTAATTGTACCCTTGTTGGTTCAAACGGGCTTGGCGGGGCGGTACGGGGCAGACAAGGGTATCGGCAGATTCTGCGGTAGGCCCCGGAAGGCGCATGGCTACAGGGTTTCCGGGCCCGACATCGTAAATGGCCAATACGCGCGTTTGGAACACCAAGATGATGAAAATATCGTGAAAAGATTAAAATCGATTGTAGGCGATTTTGGAGCGTTTTAGGGCTATATACTACTTTTACTTAATTTTAGACCACAAAATATAGTGTCAAGGATTTCACAAAAAATTCATAAAGTACCATATATTGTGGTGACGATGTGCCGTGTTTCTGAATATAATATATAGATATAGAAGCTATATATTGAATATGGAATACCGTGCCGTTACGTAATGTCGGTTATGGATACGATGCCCACCCCGGCGCGTTGCTGGTGGGCCAACCAATACATTGATGATTTTGGTGATAGCGATAGAGAGGGTGTAGCAGCATTGCTGCTACACCCTAATTTCGTTTGTTGATGTTGTGTGGATGAAAGTCCAAAAAGGTTGGTGAATCGGTTTTTGGCGTGGTTTTGATGGTTCTTCTGATAAAAACGACCGCACAAAATGCCCTGTATCGCGTTTTTGGGGCACGACGCGATAGATGTATCGTGTGGGGAAACAGGGCGAAGAATAAGGCGGATATACGCTTGCCCAAGTGTATTGCCGTTTGGCCGTGGGTATGCCCGACCCGGCGCTTCGCTGTCGGGCTTGTGGATGACCGCCCCGGCGCGTTGCTGGCGGTCGGGAAAAAGGAGAAGATGGGAAATCCGTGTTGGCTTCCCATCTTTCTTTTTTTTTATTGGTGAATTACCTTGCGTCCCGTTGCCGTGTGATGGTCTGTGTGTGTTCCGTGCCGGTGGTTTTTTGCTTGCGTATTGGGCGTTTTTGTCGTTTATTCGCTTCGTAGGATGCGTTGATGGATTTTTGGATTTTTTGTGCTTCGCCTTTGTAATAATGATATTGGGATAAATCAATGCCGTAGTCCTCACAATGTTTTTGGAATAAGATTTGGTGTTTTGTGTAGTATTTTGTCTGTTCTTCTATGTACCAATCCTCGGTCACAAGTGGCGGTTCTTGATAACCAGAATCTCGTTGGTGTGTGATGATGTATTTGTACCTGTTTATCTCCAATTCTTCTTTTTCTTTGCTAAAACGAATTCTAATCAGCTCGTTCATTCTTGCTCGTTTCTCCGCATCGCGGGCATCGGCCAACTTGTTGTATTGCTCAATGGCTGTTTGCAGTTCTTGCTCCGTAAGGATTTTTGGGGAAGTTGATGAGCCACTCGCAGAAACCCAGCGCGTTGATGTTTCTGCTGATTGGTTTGGATAGTTTATTCCGGCGACCCGGCGCGTTGCTGTCGCCTCTTCTGCGAGCCGTTTCCGTTCTGCTTCCTGCCGTTGCCGTTCTGTTTCTGCTTCTCTGTGGGCGATTTCTGCAAGCTCCGCCTCATATTGGTGCCTGTTGTCTGTAATCTGTCGGCTGTACTCTTTGGCGCTCGGCATTGTGAAGATTTCTTCCGGCAACATTTCAGTGATTGTGGCTTCCGTGGAAACCAATTCGGATAAGATGGTGATGTCGGTCGGCGGGGTGTGGTCTGCTGATTGTGTGGATTTGCTCCAGGCGTTGGCGACAATTTTTGATTTGGTTTTCAATGTTTTTGTGTCGGGAAGCGGTAATGGTTCTGGTACGGACTTTTTTTCGTTGGGGGGAAGGTTTGACCCTAACTGCAGATACGCTTGGTAGATGCGGGTGTCTTTCTTCCCGCAACGGGATTTGACATAATAGTATCGCGCCCACTTGGACAGGCGATGCCATTTTGCTGAAGCGTTGCTCCGTGCTTTTTTCCCAAAATCGGTTTGGGACAGGTCGGACACGGCGCTCCGCAGTCCCTTCATTATGGAAACGTTCTTTTCCAAAAACTTCGCCCTTGCCCGGTCCCGCTCCGTGGCATCGGCGTTATTGTTTATTCCAAGAATTTCAGACTGCGCGGACCGTACCCCAAGGTCAAGGCTGTCAAGAAGCGGTTGGGCGATTTTCCTTTTTACGGATTGGTATTTGCGGTATTCGGCCACCGCTTCGTCCATAAACATTTTTGGGGGGCGGAGTACATTATTGACATATGCGGGGATTGGGTTTTCCTTGCCCATCTTCGCCAACTTTTCCTGCAATTGCATTTCTTGCACGTGCAGGTTGTTGATGGTGCGGGTTGACTGCCTGCCCATGTGTTCCGCAAGCTCGGCTTCCGCCGACAGTGCCCGCTCTTTGATTAAAGCTTCTTCGATAGCATCGGCATAGGCGTTATATCGGGCATTGGTTTGTAGCACTTTATTTTTGTATTCTGTGGAAGCGTTGGGGCCGATTTTCCCGTAACGGATACCGGCTTTTTTCAAAAGGCTGGTGGCTTCCTTATCCCTTCGGACAACGCGGTCGTCAATATTGTTTTCCCTAAAGAACTCGTTCATGACAAAATCAAGATTATCGTGCATTTGGACGATATCATTGTTTTCGAGCCATTTGCCCATGTGCGTTTTGCAATCCCATTTTCGCCGATTTCCTACTTCCCGTTGTTGGTAGATGTAGTTGCCTGTTACGGAGTCACGGGCATAGATTTCATCTTCCTTGATTTTGCCGTCCTTATCTCTTGGCACGAGCGACATGTCGATAATGGGCCTGCGGATGTCCCAACCTGTATCCGCGTCATAGTATTGCTTGTCGCGGATTAGGTTGCCATTGGCGTCCAAGTATATCTTGTTCCTCTTTTGTTTCCATTGATTGTCTTTATCTAATGCCCGCTCGGGGATAGACATATGGCAATGGCAGTTCAGAGCGCCATCTTTGTGCTTTTTGTGTATTGCCAAGATGATAGGACGGTTGAATTGTTGCGAGTAAATCTCCCCGATTTTTCGTGTGAGGGCGATAAGTTGCTTGTCGTTTAAATTTGATGGCAACGCAAAGACGAACTTGACCAGTAACCGCTCTTTCAGACTGCGGTTTTGGTCATATAGGTCATTTGCTATGTCGGACAGTCTTTTCTCGATAGGGACGGATTTGTCCGTATATTTGCAATCTTGGTAGTTGCAAATTTCGGTGGATATGATTTCCGTCCCGTCATTGTGCTTTTGGCTGAAATCTTTATCCCTTTCCCT
>JAEEII010000249.1 GCA_016281295.1 Bacteroidales bacterium | reverse complement strand
GTCGAGGTCATAGATAGGTTCCATGATCTTGGGTCCAGCGTTCTTGAAGGCCATGGAGAAGGCCATACGGCCGGCGATCTTGAAGGCCATTTCGTTGGAGTCAACCGGGTGCATCTTACCGTCATAGACATAAACGATGATATCGCGGGCGTAAGAGCCGGTGAGCGGTCCTTGTTCGAGGCGTTCGTTGATACCTTTGAGGATGGCCGGCATGAAGCGGGCATCGATGGCGCCACCGACGACGCAGTTGGCGAAGATCAGCTTGCCGCCCCAAGGCAGTTCGTACTCGTCTTTGGTACGGACGGCGAGTTCTTCGGGATCGGTATAGCCTTCGAAGTAAGGCTGGAGCCAGAGGTGCACCTCACCGAACTGGCCGCTACCGCCGGATTGTTTCTTGTGACGATAGTCGGCTTTGGCTGACTTGGTGATGGTCTCGCGGTACGGGACTTTCGGGGTGCTCAGTTCGATGCCGATTTTATATACGTTGTCGAAGTACCACTTCAGGGTGTTGAGGTGGTATTCGCCTTGGCACTGGAGGATGTTCTGGCGGAGTTCGCGAGACATGCCGGCGATGACGGTCGGGTCGGTCTTGTGCATGTCGTTGAGGATGCCGCCGAGTTTCTCGTCTTCCTGTGAGTTGGCTGCTTTGATGGCGATTTGGAAGATGGGTTCCGGGAACGGGATGGGCGGGAAGGCAGCTTCTGCGATCTTGGCATCGACGAGGGAGTCACCCACGCGTCCGTCTTTCAGCTTGATGGTGCAGATGATGTCGCCAGCGTTGACTTTCTCGATTTCTTCACGGTTCTTGCCGCGGAACATGAGCAGCTGTGAGATACGTTCTTTGTTGCCTGTGCGCGGGTTGACGAGATCCTGGCTCTTGGAGATGGTGCCGCCATAGACGCGCATCCAAGCCACGTCGCCAAGGTTTTGTTCGGTAGTGACTTTGAAGATTTGCAGGGCAGCGGGATCGTCGTTGCTGTTATGGAACTCCATGCCGTTGGAAGCCTTGATAGCCGGGGTGTCGGCAGGTGACGGGCAGGCGTTGATGAGGAATTCGCAGAGACGGTAAACACCGATACCACGTTTGGCAGCACCGCAAATGACGGGGAACATCTCACGGTTGATAATACCCAGACGGATACCTCTTTCCATGTCTTCCTCGCTCAGGGTCATTTCCTCGAAGAACTTCTCCATGAGAGCTTCTTCGCCTTCGGCGGCGTGTTCGATGAGGCTGTTGTGCATCTCTTCGGCCTTGGCCATCTCAGCGGCGGGGATGTCCTGGATTTCAGGAGCGCCGTTGCCGTTCTTGAAGACGAGCATCTTCATGAGGATAAGGTCGATGACCGCGTTGAAGTCCTCACCTGTGGAGACAGGATACTGGATGGGGGTGACCTTGTCGCCGAAGTATTCCTTCAAGTTGCGGATGGCATTGTCGAAGTTGGCGTTGCTGTGGTCGAGTTGGTTCATGAAGAACACCACGGGTTTTTGAGTTCTCTCGGCATGGCGCCAGGCATTTTCAGTGGTGGCTTCAACACCGGCTTGGGCGTTGACGGTCAGCACTGCCGTGTCAGCGGCGTTGAGGCAGGAGACGATGTCACCCGAGAAATCGGAGAAGCCGGGAGCATCGAGGATATTGATCTTCTTGTCGTTGATGATGGTGTACATCATCGTGGCATGAACGGAGATCTGACGTTCCATTTCGATTGGACGATAGTCGGAAACCGTGTTCTTTTCTTCCGTGCTTCCTTTTCTGTTGATGAGCTTACCTTCGAAGAGCATGTTCTCCGCGAGGGTGGTCTTGCCGGATTTTGCTGCGCCGATGAGGGCGATGTTCCGGATTTCGTTGGTCTTGAATTCCTTCATTGTTTATTTGATGTCTTACTGTTTATGAAAATTCTATTTGAGAATCAGGGTGCAAAGGTACTAAAATCCCCTTGATTTCAAAGGATTTATTTAATTTAATTATATTCTTTCTAATGCTTTGTATATTTTTTCCCATCTAAGGTCATCCATTTTGGCTCCCAACACTTCGATGATGTTGGCGGCCACGGTGGCTCCCATGGAGGCGCATCTTAACATAGAATAGCCTTTTACATAGCCTGCCATGAACCCAGCAGCCCACATGTCGCCAGCTCCTGTGGTGTCGATGACATGTGCCGGCATGGGACCAATGGTAACGGTTTCATAGCCGTGTTGCAATATGGAACCTTTGGCGCCTATCTTGACAATGGCCACGTCACAAAGCTTGGCCATGTAACTCATGGCTTCCACTGGATTATCTTTGAGAGAGAAACTGCGAGCCTCCTCCTCGTTGGCAAACACAATGTCCACATAGTCTCTGAGAATCTCCTCCATGAAGTCACGGTTGGCTTCCACCACGTTGTAACTGGCCATGTCGATGGCAATGGTCATGCCTTTGCTCTTTGCTATCTCCACGGCTCTCTTGACCAATGGCCTGTTGAATACCAGATATCCCTCTACAAACAAGATATCCCATCCGTCAAACATCTCGGGTTTTAAATCGTCAGGTTCTAACTCCAACGCGGCTCCGAGATAGGTGGCAAAGGTGCGTTCCCCGTCTTTCGAGATCACCGCCTGCGCACACCCTGTGGGCGTGTCGGTTTTCAACAACAAGGGCTTCACATGCGTCTTCACCATCTCGTCTTCAAAAAACCTACCGAGTTCATCGTTCCCTACTTTTCCAATGTAACCGGTCTGTACGCCCAATTTCGCGGCGCCGCTCATCGTGTTGGCAGTGGAACCTCCAGCCGCCATCACACTTCCGTATTGTTTCAAAGCCTCACCGACTTTTTTCGAGTTCTCAGCATCCACATGCTGCATGGCTCCTTTGGAGAGTTTAAGTTGTTCAAGGACACTGTCGTCCGTTATCTGGGTCAAAATATCGACCAAGGCATTGCCTATTCCAAGTATCTTTTTCTGTTCCATAATGGGTGATGTTGATTCAAACATGCAAAGATACACAAAAAAATGAATAAAATATAAAAAAATAAATCACTGAAAACCAGTGATTTATAAAAAAATATCAAAAAAGATGCAAAAAAATGCTTGCCAAGTTGAAAAATTGTTTTACCTTTGCAGCCGCAATCACGAAAAGAATCGTTGAAAGCTTGCCTCCTTAGCTCAGTTGGTTAGAGCATCTGACTGTTAATCAGGGGGTCTCAGGTTCAAGTCCTGAAGGGGGCGCGTTTCATGTTTTATTATTTTGGTAGGGCTTCTTTTTGAAGTCCTACTTTTTTTATTTAGTCATCGATTCCATGTTCAGAATGGCTTTCACCTTTGGAATCGTGAGACGTTCTCTGAAAGGATACAGGATTTTTACCAGAAGATGCATCCACCAACGGTAGTGGATTTCCAGTTTGCAATAGGATTTGCGGAACAGGAATTTTTCTTCCAGAAAAGGTTGAATGTTGGAGTGTTCGGTGATGCTGCGTGAGCCGTCGGTGACGTAACGTAGGTGTTGCGTTTGCAGATAATGCTGGTTCATGCTGTAGAACAACCCATAATAAGGAAAGGTGCCGTTGTGTTTGTAGCTTGGCATGATGCCGATGAGACCGTATTCGACCGCTTCCTCCCACATCTGGTTGGCGCAGAATCCTATGAATTGGTGGTCTCTTTGATCGAAAATCCCCCAATATTCATAATCATTGCTTTGGCAGTGTCTCAGGTAGTCTTGAAACACTGCTTCATTCATGGGCCGGTCCACAGTGGCATAGTCGTTGAAGGTGGCTTTCAAGATAGGATAACCTTTTTCTTGTATCAGGTCGATCTTGATAATCTTGAATTCCAGTTGCTCCAACGACTTCAGCACTCGGTTCCGGGTGCCTCCCGAAAGCTCTTCGAGGCCATTGAAACGGTCTTTGATGACGTTCCAGAACTGGCTGGGTTCAGGCCTGTCAAAGTCGTACGTGTTGCGTACCAGCAAACCGCCTTTTTTTAGAAGGGCTTTCCACTCAGCCTTTTGTAACTGCCTCTCCTGGTGAGGGGCACCTTTATAACGCCATGCTTTACGATACAGGTAGTAATCGTTCATCTGAGCCGTTTTTTAACTGCATTGAAAGCATAGCTGAGGAAACACTCCATGGCCTTGAAAAGTGGCAGTTTCTCTTGTTGTCGGTACACTTTCCAAAGGTCGATGGATGCTTTCAGCTTATTTGCGGAGGCTGATTTTCTGCGGATTCGATAAGAGGTAAGAGGCGTGGTTATGGCGTGGGCAATGATACCTTTTTTCAGGAGTAGAAGCCAGGTGGCGGTGTCTTCGCTCGTCCTGAAGTCGGGCACGGTGACTTTACCCACGAGAGCCGTGTCAAGCATCACAGTGGAGCAGCCAATGACCGTGTTGTGTAGATAGGAATCATAGTCTAAGTTGGCTACGGCTGTTATGGTTTTGCCCAGGGGTTTTCCATCTTCATCGATGCAGTCGTATGATGAATAACTGAAACCGATGTGATGCTCTTGCATGAACTGCAGTTGTCGTTCCAGTTTTTCGGGATGCCACAGGTCATCGGCATCCAGAAAAGCGATATAAGATCCTTGGGCTTTTTGGAGGCATTGGTTGCGGCTGTCGGCGATGCCGGAATGTTGTGGTTTGATGATGAGTTGAATGCGTGGGTCGTTGGCACTCAACGCTTGTATGCACTTGGCGGTGTTGTCGGTTGACAAGTCGTCAACAATGATTAACTCCCAATATGGGTAGGTTTGTGCTTGTACCGAACGGATGGTGTCAGCAATAAAAGGGGCCATGTTATAACATGGCATGATGACTGAAACAAGGGGTGTGGTTTTCACGAATTCCTTTTCCATGTCTATCCCTTCAATCCCTCAATCCAGATTTTGATTTGTTGTTCATCATGGAGTCGGCACACGAGCAGCGAGTGGTCGCGATAAGCCACGAGATAGTCCTCCAAGCCCTGTACCACGGCTTCGGTGCCATCTTCGATATTGATGATCGTATGTTGGTTGTCAACCGAGACGACTTTTCCTTTCAGGGCGTTGTCGTGTTCGTCTTTTTTGGCGTGGGTGAACAGGGAGCCCCAGGTTCCGATGTCGCTCCATCCGAAGCTGGCGGGGATGGTGTATGTGTCGGGCGACTTCTCCATAATCCCATAGTCAATGCTGATGTTGGGGCAGTCGATAAAGTGATTGTTGATAAAGTGTTGCTCTTCAGGCGTGCCGAAGTACTCAAGGCCCTTGTCGAACACGGCAGTCAAATCAGGCAAATATTTTTTGAAGGCCTGCATGATACCGCCCAATGTCCAAAGGAAAATGCCGCTGTTCCAGAAGAAGTTGCCTTCTTTAAGAAACTGCAATGCGGTCTCATGATTGGGTTTTTCTTTGAAGCGTTCCACTTTGATCACCTCAGGCAGCTGTTCTTGTTTTGGAACCTGGATGTAGCCATAGCCTGTCTCGGGGCGTGTGGGTTGGATGCCGATGGTCATGAGGGATTGCGGCTGTTGAGCCAGGAAATCGAATCCCAACCTGATGATGCGTTGGAACTCGGTTTCATTGGTGACGAGATGGTCGGCGGGGGTGACCACGATGTTAGCCTCGGGGCAGTGACTTTGGATATGATAGCAGGCGTAGGCGATGCAAGGCGCGGTGTTGCGACGCGCGGGTTCGCAAAGTACCTGGTCGGGGCTGAGCATGGGCAGCTGTTCCAACACCAGTTGCTTATAGGCGGCGTTGGTCACCACCAGGAAATTGCTGTCGGGGATGATGGGACTGAAACGTTCGTAGGTGCTTTGGATGAAGCTCTTTCCCGTTCCGAGGATGTCTAAAAACTGTTTTGGGTAACTATCTTTGCTTAAAGGCCAGAAACGGCTTCCAATGCCTCCGGCCATGATAATACAATAGTTTGTTTTCATGATAATTATTTATTCAATTCTGTTGAATAAAAATTTATTATTTGTAAATCTTGAGTTAATGATTGTCAAGGGCAGAGAACACACTGTTGTTGCTCTTGAATTCCGGGACCATATTTTTCATCACTGCGACAATTTTAAAGGGATCGCAGGTAGTCAAAACATTGGATAGCTGGTTTATCTTTTCATCCACATGGCTGGTTTCGTAGTTTCTGACTTTGGCTCGCATGATTTTCGGGTTCTCGGTAGGCACTGTATTTTCTTTGGTGGCTAAGAGTTCTTCATACAGCTTCTCGCCGGGACGAAGGCCGATTTCTTTGATTTCGATGTCGGTTTTGTTCGACAGTTGGATCATCTTTTTGGCCATGTCGTAAATCTTGACGGGTTCGCCCATGTCAAAGACAAAGATGTCTTTATCTTCGCCGATGGAGCCAGCTTCCATGACGAGGCTGCATGCCTCGGGGATGGTCATAAAGAAACGGATGATACGTTTGTCGGTAATGGTAATAGGTCCTCCTTGTGCCAGTTGTTTTTGGAAAAGAGGAACCACCGAGCCATTGGAGCCCAGCACGTTGCCGAAACGGGTCGTGATGAATTTGGTGTGGCTGTTTCGGCTTTGGGTGTAGATTTCAGCGATACGTTTGGTGGCACCCATGACGTTGGTGGGGTTCACCGCTTTGTCGGTGGAAATCATCACAAATTTCTTGGTTCCATAGCGGATGGCGAGGTCGGCGATGTTTTTCGTGCCGAACACATTGGCATACACGGCTTCGTAGGCGTTTTCTTCCATAAAAGGCACATGTTTGTATGCGGCGGCGTGATAGATCAGCTCTGGCTGGAATTTCTCGAACACCTCACTCATGCGACGCTCGTCTTTCACATTGGCGATGATGAATACCATCCTGTTGATGAGTGCTTTGAATTCCGGGGTGTTTTTCAGTTCGAACTGAAGATCATACATCGGCGACTCCGCCTGATCCACCATCACTAACAGTTCAGGGTTGTAGTGCAAAGTCTGCCGGCACATCTCACTGCCTATGGATCCTGCCGCGCCGGTGATCATGATGACCTTGCCGTTAATCTCTCTTTTCACGTTGATTTTGTCGAGCACGATAGGGTCTCTTCCCAAGAGGTCCTCGATGTTGATGTCGTGAACGGTATTGGTAGTCACTTCTCCATTGACCCATTTCTTGAAGGAGGTGATGGTCTTCACCTTTAAGCCGAAGTTCAGACCTTTTTCAATAAGAGCCCTTTTCCGTTCTCCCGTGATGCTTGGCAACGCCAAAATCACCACAGAAATCCTGTTTTTCTCGAGAAAATCATGATTGAAGATTTTGTCAGGGGCATAGATGGGAATCGTGTTGATGTTTTTGTTTGTTTTTTTCGGATTGTCGTCGGCAAAAGCGATGACTTTGTACACCGATTCCCTGTCTTGCTGGATGGCACGGAAGAGCAGCACTCCGCCTTCGCCAGCCCCGTAGATGACGGTGTTGTTTTTCTTAACGCCTGGGTTTTTGTACATTTCGTTGTACAATCGTCGGATAAAAAAGCGGCTGATAACCATGGTGATGACCGATACCAGATAATGATAAAAGAGGATGCGGTAACCCGGCAAGATATGGTTCACCAGTTTCGGGTTGATTTGGGTGATGATGAGCTTGCCGATGATCAGCACTGCCAATGCTGTTGTGCAGGAATGGAAGATTTTGCGGATGTCATCGAATCCTGAATACCGTATCATACCATAATAGGTGTGATAGATAAGGAACATGATGATATAAACACCCATCACGATGAAGATCCGATACCAGTCATGGAACAGCGTACCTTTGGAAAGGCTGTTATAATAGATGAAAAACATCGACATGCAGTATGCGAAAAAAAGCACGATGATGTCGAATGATAACACCCATATTTTTGGCAGTGAATCGTTCGCTTGTTTCCCAAACAGGAAGTTACAGGTTTTAAGAAAAACTTTATGAAACATGGTATTTAGGTATTAATAGAGCCAGCCGAAGGGATGGGGCTTGCATTCGAGGCGCGCCATGGGATGGTAGTCGCCCACCAGTCCGATAGGTTTGGCGTTGCGGATCTCATGTACGATCTCGATGCATGACCGTGCTTCTTCGATGCCGAATCCACGTCCGGCCAGGATCTCTTCGTAACTCTTGGTATGTAGTTCGGTGAATCCTTGGCTGAACTCGAACTCGTCGTTGTCGATACGAAGGGTACGGTAGGTACGTTTTTCACCTTCCACGGCATTGGGGGGCAGTGTCTCGCCGTTGATGCTGAGGAAGTAACGCACGCGGGCTTTTTCCAGTTCCAGGTATCCGGCCACACGGTCGTGTGAAGACACATGGACGATGTTTTTCTGTACTTTACCGAAGATCCATATCAGCATATCGTAGAAGTGGACGCCGATGTTGGTGGCGATGCCGCCGCTTTTGTTGATGTTGCCTTTCCATGAGGCGTAGTACCAGTTACCCCTTGAGGTGATATAAGTCAGGTCGATGTCATAGATTTTGTCTTTGGGACCTTCTTCTACTTTTTTCTTCAGGGCTTGGATTTTGTCGTGGAGTCGCAGTTGCAGGATGGTGTAAGCCTTATGTCCTTGTCGTTCTTCCACTTTGTGCAGGGCGTCGATGTTCCAAGGGTTGAGCACGAGAGGTTTCTCACAGATGACGTCGGCTCCGAGTCGCAGACCATAACGGGTGTGGGCGTCATGAAGGTAATTGGGGGTACAGATGCTCACATAGTCAATTTGTTCTCCTTGGTCTTTGAGTTTGGTGTTGTGTCGGTCGAAGAGTTCTTGTTCTGTGAAGAAAGCTGCGTTGGGGAAATAGCTATCCATGATGCCCACGCTGTCGTTTTTGTCGTAGGCGGAGACCAGGATGTTACCCGTGTCTTTGATGGCTTTCAAATGACGTGGGGCGATATAACCTCCCACGCCGATGAGGGCAAAGGTTTTCATAGATTGTCTTTTTCGATGTCTTTGAAATATTTGACGGTTCCGTAGGTCATTTCGTCGCAGGCGGCGTCATCGCAGACGATGATGCCTTTTGGGTGCATTTGGAGGACGCTGACGGTCCACATTTGGCTGACAGCGCCTTCGATGGCGTGAGCCAAGGCGCGTGCTTTGCCGTGGCCGTTGGCGAGGATCATCACCTCGCGGCTGTCCATGACGGTACCCACGCCGACGGTGAGGGCGGTCTTCGGCACCTTGTTGATGTCGTTGTCGAAGAACCTTGAGTTGGCGATGATGGTGTCGGTGGTCAGCGTCTTCACACGGGTGCGTGAGGTGAGAGAGCTGCCTGGCTCGTTGAAGGCGATGTGGCCGTCGGGACCGATGCCGCCCATGAACAAGTCGATGCCGCCATAGCTCTTGATCTTGGCCTCGTAACGGGCACATTCGGCCTCAAGGTCCTCGGCGTTGCCGTTGAGGATGTTCACATTTTCTTTTTTGATGTCGATATGGCTGAAGAAATTATTCCACATGAAGCTGTGGTAGCTCTCTGGATGGTCTTCGGGGATGCGGACATATTCGTCCATGTTGAAGGTGACTACGTTCTTGAACGAGATCTTCCCTTCTTGGTGCAGACGGACCAGCTCACGATAAGTCCCGATGGGGGTGGAACCGGTGGGGAGGCCGAGGATAAAAGGTTTTTTTGCAGTCGGCTTGAAAGCCTTGATGGTTTCGACGATGTGGTTGGCAGCCCAACGCGACATGGCGTCGTAATTTTGTTCAATGATTACTCTCATTTTTTAGTATTTTTGATTGACTGGATAAAATTTTCTGTTTCTTCGCGGATTTGTTTGACAAAAGAGGTCTCGTCTATTTTCCCGATTACGGCAATTTTCTCTTCTTCGTTGCGGAAAGTGGCGTTTCTGAAGGGGTTGTCATAGTCCTTTTTACGGCTTTCATACACCTGGTCGCAGATGAACTGTTGGATTTTCACGGCTTTGTCAAGGTTCTCGTTCCACATCTCCGAAGTGAGCACATCGGTCTCATCTTTATAAAGGAACATCAGAGCGAAGTAGGCGTGTCGAGTTTTCTCAGATTGATAGCGTTCCCAGAGTTCGTCGTAGCGGTGATGGATCTCATCCCAGTTGTTCAGCTTGCCGTTGATGATGTCGGCTCTCAGTTGGTCAACATCTTCTTGCGGCATGGTTTGGCCGCCGAGGTTGATCCATTTGCGGAGTCGTTTGCCTTTCATCTGGCTACTGAGGGTGTGTATGTCCTCTTCGGGATGGTTTTCTAAATAACGAAGGATGGTCTTAACGGCGTAATAGGTGATCATGTCGCCGTAGGCATGATAGGCTTTCCGTGGCTTGAGGATACGCACCTTACGGTGTCCTTTCTCGATGCCTTCGCCGAGGACTTCCAGGGCATCGACGGTTTGGGGTTCATGGTCGAGTAGATGTTTGCCAGTGGCTCGAAGCTCATAATACTCATGCGTGTCAGGGTCTTCTCCTTGGCTGCGGAGATAGGCTTTGGCCACCCATACTTCCAGAAGCTTGCGGGCTTCGATGGTCTCTTCCATGGTGTCGGGAGCCAGGGTCTCGAACTCTATGTTTTGAATCTTGCGTTTGCGTTTGTCGCGTTTTTGGTATTTGGAGGTGTTGCGGGCGATGGCGTACATGTTGTACATCCACCAATAGGCAGGCATCAGTTCC
>JAEEII010000248.1 GCA_016281295.1 Bacteroidales bacterium | reverse complement strand
GGTCGTCGTTGCTGATGTCCTCGTCGGCACGGTAACGGTCGCGCACTTCGTTCACCACGGCCTCCATACGCTCCGTCTTGGCCTTCGAGCGGAAGGTGCAGGAGGGGAGCAGGAGGATGACGAAGCCGAAGAAAAACAATGACCTTGACATGTTAATCTGTTTCTTGTTCGCAAAATTAGGAACTCTTTTCAAACAAAATACACTTGTTATAGGCAGTTACAAACGATTCCAAAATATTGGTTCTGATTATCAATGAATTAGGTTTTTTAATTACAAGTTTTTCTGCTTTACAATTCACGTATTATTAATCCAGGAAGCATCGTTCTACCGTTAAGGGTCTATTTCTAAAAAGTTGTAATGACAACATGTCAAATAATTAAATAACATATAGTTATTAGTAAAATATCTTGTAATGAATACGAAACCCATACAAATAAGGTTTATCTGTTGTACTTTTGCAATATGAAATTTAAAATCATCGAACCATGAAAAGAATCTTGTTTTTGTTGACGGCCTTTGTAGCGGTCATCGGCTTCACGGGATGCCCGAACAAAGCGCCCGAGTACATCGATTTGGGAACCATTCCCGAAGAGTATCTTCTCACTGTGCCTTACGAGGACGGCCAGACCTTTTATCTCCAACATGAAAGCGATCGGGTAGTCATTCCTTTTAAGGTGATGCGCTACCGCGTGAAAAGCCAAGGTGACAACGTTTACGGATTTGAATTGGAGAAATACAAACCATCTCCAACGGTGTTTTTCGACTATGAGGTGGATATCACTACCTGCAAGCCCGACTATCCGCTGTTCGACATCGACATCCGTTTCTCTAATGGCTACATGGCTGACAGTGTATATTATGACTATCCAGCCCGGCACAAGTATGCCCAGCTGAGCTGTCATCACATGTATGCCTCCATTCCTTTCATTGGGGAGCCCACGGACCAGTTCAAGGTACACGAGTCCTTCGAGGTCAACGGCCATGTATATCACGATGTGTTCGAGTTTGCCAACGAAGGGCAGGATCTGCAGGGCATCTATATCAAGACGCTCTATTACAATTATGAAAAGGGCGTGATTGCCATTGATATGTCGAACGGTGAAAAATATTTGCTTTATGAAGAAGAATAAGATTTGGATGGCCGTCGTGCTGCTGATGGCCCTTACCTCGTGTGTGAAAACGGAATACCACTATGTGGATGACCGCTTCAAGGAATGGTTTGTGGACAGGGACAAGTTGGCGTTCTACGTTCAAGACCAAAATGGCATCACACAGGAGTTTGACTTCTCGGCTCCTCAGTCCGATATGGTGGAAGGTGCCGCATATTTCATGTTCGTGAAAACCGATGAAGACCTCTGTGAAAACATCTTTCAAGATGGTCGCGTCAGCTTTTATGAAGGTCGCGCTTGTAATTTAAGTGTCACCAATTATTACGGAAGGAACACCCATTTCGCTCTGTGTTTCTATGATGTTCAGTTCGATGTCAATGTGGACGGAGAGCATTTTACCTGCACGACATGCAGCGATGAAAGGCTGATCGAGCGTCTATACAATTGTTCGATGGAAGTGCTCCGCAGCCACGAGGTGAATGGGGTGGTTTACAACGACGTGTTGCACTTCAGGATTACCGACCAAGATGCCATCACCCGCAACACCTTCCCCACGGAGCTGTACTATGCCAAACATTACGGCCCCATCGAGTATGAACTGGGTGGCGAAGTGCGGTATTTGCGACGGTAAAATCTATATTTCGTCCATTGGGAAAGTTCAGTAATTCAATGGATTAATGATGATAATGCTCTGAATAAATCTGTAGTTGCTCATTCGGGACGCTTTTATTGAAGTATTATTCAATATCTTTGTTTCCATGAAAAGATACATGATTATCGGGGTATTGCTATGCCTGTTTGGAAGCTTGTGTGCTCAGGACTTTTACCGGACCCAAGGCAACCGCTATATTGCTGATGTGGCTTTCTCGGGGAACCAGATCCTTGTGCTGGAAAACCGTAAACGAAGTTCGGTGCTAAGCTTGCTCGACTTGGAAGGAAACAAGTTGAGCGAGACAGCGTTCCAACAGCTTTATGAGGAGTTGTACATCGACTGCTTCGGCGACTGCCTGCTGATGAATCGCGACAGCTGCCTGCAAGTGTCTTTTGACCATCAACTAAAGGCTCTGCCTTTGACGACCTTCTCCAAGAAAGATTTTTTTAACAAGGTGGCAAGGTTTGTATTGGAATACAATGGTGCTTACATACTCCGTAGCATGGTCTATGATAAATACGACTACCACGTCCAAGAGTATCACGGACAAGCCCAAACCTATTCGTATGTGCTCATTAACGATCCAGACAAGAAGTCACATCCTTTGTGTCGTTTTATTAACATGAAAGCTGTTGAGATTTGCCAAGCCTACTTGAACGGGATTATTGCCATGTACAACCACGCTGTTCCTCTTGGAGCCAATGAGCTGAGGCAAGGCACCTGGGATGGTGACTTGAGACGATTGAGCAAAACATTGAATATCCATCTGCAAATTCTTTGGTACCGTCAAAATGTTGCCAAAGAGTATCATACGGCAGCCTTGAAATACAACGGTTATTTGCAATTGATTGACATGCAGGGGTTAAAGATTGTGGAAGTCGATAAGGATTTCAAGACCTCCGATCCACGGCCGTTGAAAATCCTTTCGGGAGAATCTTGTTTTAAAAACCAATTCCTCACAGATGAGCTCACGGGCAAGACCTACGGGCTTTTTGTGAAGGATGGAATGAATTACCTGGGGCTATACAACCCGGCAAAAGGCACTGTTGGTATCATTCACAAGGCCTGCTCCCACATCTATCCAAGGGCTTTCAAGGTGCATGGTGGGTATGCCTATAGTGTCTATTTCGATGCAGGACGGGGCCAAGGCATTTTAAGTAGGGTAAAGATTAAAGAATGATTTAGGCGATGCATCAACAGTTGAAATACACACGGCTTTTCATCACGCTCATCGTTTATTCGATGGCGCTGAATGTTTTGGCCAAGTCCGCCCGCGAGGAAGATCAATGGTTGAGCATCGGAACGGCTTTTTATTTCGAGGGACAACAAGATTCTGCCAAGGTCTATCTGGAACAAGTGTTTTCAGCCGAAACCGATGAAAAAATAACCGCTGCAAGGTATCTGCTCGACATTGCGTTAGCCCAAGGCGACACATTGAAAATCAACGCTTATGCTCTATATTTAGCTGAAAATTATGATGTTTCCCTTAATCAGGAACGGCAAAAATCACATCGACGAATCATATTGATCACCGTTACAGCGTTGTTGGTGCTTTTGGTGATGGGATGGATTATCTTCATCACCCATAAACGGCACAAAAAAACCGAAGCTACCTTGGTTGAAGAACAACAACGGGAACGGGAATCTTACGACCGTCAGCTCAACGAGGCACAATCCACCATTGAACGCCAGACTTTTGAGAACCTCCAACGGCAGGTTAGGGAAGTCCTTTCCAGAGGCAGCCAGCGCAAGCGCATTCTCGAAGCTTTCCATGCCACTTATCCCAAAGCTTACGAGCGGCTAAAGACCACCTATCCTGACTTGAGCGAGCAGGAATACGACTTGCTGATCCTTAACTTCCTCGAATTCCGCATTAAAGAAGAAGCAGAAATCCTGGAATTAAGCCAAAACACGGTGATGAAATACCGTTCAAATTTGCTGAAAAAGGTAGGAAAAGATCCCGTTTCAGCAGTTTTGAATGCTATGTCAACATCTTAGCGCAACGGTCGATGATCTCATTGGCGAGACGAAAACCTTCGCTACATACATTCTTATCAAATCTTTTTTCATAAAAATGGTTCTTTTGTTAATGCTGCAAAAATACAATCATTTTTAAATTTGTCAATAGTTTTGATGCAATCTTTTTTGATACTTTTTAGATTATTTTATACAAAGATAATATATATTATATTGATTTACACATAGATACTATTATTTTTATCAATAAAAATCTATATCACCAAAGAAGACCATAAAAAACAAAATAATCGTAATTTAATTTTGTAGTGATGAAATCCCAAACCGCTCGCTATGAAAAACATTCGATTTTACTTGGTGCTGGCATTTTCCATTTTTCTTTTGAATGTCCCGCTCTTCTCGCAGACGAAAACGATGGTTCATGGCAACCTTGGGGTTGAAAATGTAAACATCAGCGTCCTCAATACCCAATATGGCACTAGCACCAATGCCAAGGGCTATTATGAACTTCCAATTTATGACCGCTCAAAAACAATCTATCTTTATTATTCTTGTATTGGCTATCAAGACACCATTGTAAGTCTTATGCCAAAGCAGTTGGAACAGGATTCTATCAACATCAGCTTTAGGATGCGGAGGCAAGATTACAATCTTCAAGAAGTGGGCGTGACGGCCAGTCGCGACTTTTATCGGTCGAGACGGGGACGAAATATTACCGACATGGCATTTCTCGGAGATCACATCTACTTGCTGGAAAACAAACCCAAGACTTCTTCGGTGGTTGTCTTGGATTTAGAAGGTGTCGAAAAAGCCCGGGCGGATTACGAAAAACTCTATGAAAGACTTTATGTCGATTGTTTCCATAATATGATCCTCGTGGGTCAGGACAGCTGTTTGCAAGTCTATCTGAATGACCATGACAGCCTATTGTCGGTAGCTCCGTTTTCGAGAGAAGCCTTTAGCAACAAGCTGCTTCGTATTGTCTGCGAATTCAACGGGGCTTATATCACCAAGACCACCATCCACGACAAGGGGATTTATTGGCTCAAACACGACCATGGGAAGAGCCAGAATTACGAGTACATCCTGAAAGATGACCCCGAGAAACAGTCCCACCCCTTATGCAGCTTTCTGGATACGATTGGTTACATCGGGTGCCAGTCGCAGTTGATGGCCATCGTGTCGGAATACCATCAGGTGGTTGCCGAAGAAGGTGGCATTGACCTCATCAACGAAGGCATCTGGGACGGTTATCTGTTGAGCTTGGCGCAAAGCGGTAGCCTGCTTTTCAACATCCATTGGTATTGTGCCATCACCGCGAAAAAAGAATATTGCATTGTACCGCTACAGTTTAATGATTACCTCCAATTTGTTGATGTGGACAACCGAGAAATCGTGACAATCAACAAGGATTTTGAAATCGATTCACGGCGGCCGCTAACGGTCACTTCGGGCGAGAGCTATTTCAAGAATGAGTTTTTGAAAGATGAAGCCACAGGGAATGCATACGGTTTGTTCATCCAAGATGGCGTCAATTATCTTGGCCTTTATCATCCCACCGAAGGTATCGTAGGCATGGGATTCAAAGCCAGCAAAAGAAGTTATCCTCGGATGTTCCGTGTGAATGACGGCTATGCCTACAGTGTGTTTTACGACAGCAGTCGGATCCAAGGGGTGATCAATCGGGTGAAAATCACATCGCTATGAAAAATTTCCGATTTTACTCTTTTATGACATTCTTGGTGTTGATGCTAGCTTTTAGGTCCATCGCCCAAGAAAACCGCTATCTACAAGGCGTATGTGTCAACGAAAAAGGTCGTGCCATCGAAAACGTGAGTGTTTATGTGAATGACTCGCTTCTTGTTTCCATAACCGATGAAAACGGGCATTTTGCCTTGTCACAGCCGACGATTGGGCAAAAAATCCGCTTCGCCCATATTGTATATGAGCCAACGACTTACACCATTAGTGAAAAAGACTTGATAGGGAAGGAGCTCAAAATCGAGATGAAAACCAAAGATTATGAGCTGCTGGAGGTGGAGATTATGGGCAATGCTCCTCACATCGCCTTCGACAACCCTGTAAGGAGTGTGCTCGACTATGTGATTGGCGACGATGGAATCTATCTCATCGCCTACCGCCGAAGGAATACCGAGCTGCTCCACCTGTCGTTCGAGATGGACACGCTTCATGCTATGACGATTTCTTCTTCTTATAAGAACCTTTACCGGGATTTCTACGGCTTCATCCACGTGATCAGCGACGAATATGCCTGTCAGTTGGGCTATACCGAAACAGCTGATGGACGGAATAAAGATATGTTTTTGTATGCCCCGATTTCCATCGAGAAGTTCTACCACGATTATGCACCCATCGTGGCGGCCTCCGACAAGGTGGTCATCACAGGTCGGTATGGTTTTTACGGCTTGGAGCAGTATTACTATTGCGTGACGCCAACCGCCGACACGATGTATCCGCTGTATCACATCGTGGATGAGGTTGTGCTTGATGACGTGTTGCGGTCGAGCCGAGGCCAAGTAGATAGCTTTTATTTTTATGCCATCAACTTTTTCCCGCATCTGCTTTATATCTATAACCCGATTTACAGTATAGACAACAAGTTTTATCTGTTCGCCTACACGGATCGCGAGACCATCGTCTTCGACTCTGTCGGCATGGCAGTAGAAAGCTATCCGCTTGTTTATCATGAGCGCAAGCATTGGACAGGAGACATGGTGGTTGACAAACGATGGAAGAAATCAATGATGGTGGATCGGGCGAGGAAGGAGTTTTATTCATTTTTTATCAACGACGGTTTGTGTACTTTGATGCGCATTGATCTGCCAACAGGCACCGCCACACCTGTGCTCGACCTCAGTGGCTATCCCTTTGCTGAGCAGCTTAAGGTCCACAATAGGGTGCTGTATTTCCTTTATCCTACCGGGAATAACCATCGACAAGCCTTGTATCAAGTGAATATTGAATAAAGCAGTTTTGGTTTTATTAAGAAGCTGTTTTGATTTTTTGTTTAAAGTTTTATTTTTTTTCTTTTTCGGCTTCTTTGAGGGTCTTTTTGGTCTGATTTTTTGTTTCGCTCGCTCCGATAGCCCGCTATCGTCGTTCGCTCAACAGAAAAATCATCC
>JAEEII010000024.1 GCA_016281295.1 Bacteroidales bacterium | reverse complement strand
CATTGCTAAGATATTCCTCCTTACAGAACACCGCTGAACCATCATCGCGGCTCAGCAACAGATAGTTCAAGGTCTTGGAGAACAGCTCGTCGAAGAGCAGGCTGTTATGATCTTGGTAATAGTTGTAAAGCCGCCAACGCCACACGTTAGTGCCGAACAAGAAAGCCATCTTGCGGTCGTCCCTGACAAAGGTAAGCAGAGGCAGTCCTGACTTCACGCCAAGCACATCCTGCATCAACAGGTCATCGTGAGCCGCGCGCGCTTCAATCTCAAGGTGCGGCAAGGCCAAAGGCGGATATTTGCCAATCTGGTCGCGCAGCTTCTCATTCAAGGTGAAGGTCCCGAACGAGGTGTTGAGGTAGGCTTTCACATCCAGCAGGGTGTTGGTCACCCCACGGTGCAGGTCCATGACTTTCTGCATCTTGGACAACGCATTGATGTCAGTGGCCTCACCGATGACAAAAAGCACCGGGATGCGTTTGTTTTGTTCCAGCTGGGCATGAAGTGCCTGAAGGTCGGTATGGCTTGAAGGTGTCTGGTGCAACAGCAGCAGCTGGTATCCCGAGAGGTTCGGGATCTCGTCACGTCCAAAGACGAAATCCATCTCACAGTCATCGTTGAGCACACTCTTGAGCGCGCCCAGGTCGGGATGAGGAGCATCGGCAAGACAGAGGATCTTGAATTTTTGGTCACGGACCTCGACGAAGACCCGTTTCACATTGTTGAGTGTCTGTTTCTCATCCTGAAGGCCTTGTATCTCAATCTCCAGCTGCCTCACTCCTTTCGAGTCGGCATCCAGCATGAAGTCAACTTCTTTCGAGAAACGGTTGGCACTTATCTCGATGGGGGTTTTCGACACCACGCGTCCATCTTCCTTGACGGTGAGCAAGGCCTGTTTCCCGCTACAGTCAGTGGCGCCCACCATCACACGGACGGGATAGGAGGCCCCCAACGACACCTTTTTATTATAACGCACGTCTTTCACAAAAAGATCCGCATAGGACAAGGTATCGCCCAACACCACCGTATGCACGGGGAAAGGAAACTCCGAAGCCATCAACGAGGGGTCGAAGCCACGGTTGTAGATGCCATCGCTGAAGAGCAGCACCGCGCCTACGTTACGTTTGTAGTAGTTGCGTTCCACCGACTTCAGCATCGAGGCAAGGTCCGTCAGCTGGTCGTCAAAGTCAAGGGCGTCAAAAGCCCGAGGCTCTTGTCCGAAGAGATAGGCATCGACCTGGAAATCACGATCCAGTTTATCCTTGAAATCGCCAAACTGCTGGAGATAATCCGTTTTATAATAGGAGGAATCCTTCGAAAGCACCAGCGAAGCCGAGTTGTCGTGGGCCAATACCACCGTGGGTTGCTCAACCGCGGTGACTCTTTGTCGGATATAAGGGTTAAATAGCAGCAGGGTGACCAAAGCCCCGAGCAGGGTACGGATTGCGAACAGCGTCCAGGTGAGGCCACGGCCATAATGTTGTTTCCGGTTGCGGAAATACAAAAGCAAGGCGATGGCAACGCCTACCGCCAAGGCAGCAAAATACATCCAAAACGGAATTCCTACATTCAATGCAAGTTGGTTTTTTAATGAGAGTGCAAAAATAAGCTTTATTCCTTATTTTTACCACTTGCCGCAAAAAAATTGTACATTTGCAAATTTAAAACAACTCGGATATGAGCAGGATTTCCGCCGTGATCATCACCTTGAACGAGGAGCGCAACATACGACGTTGCCTCGACTCGTTGATGCCCGTCGTCGATGAGGTGGTGGTGGTGGACTCCTACTCCACCGATGCCACAGCGACGATATGTGCCTCCTATCCAGTACGTCTTGTCAACCACGCCTGGGAAGGTTATGCCGCCACCAAGAACTATGGGAACAGCCTCGCATCAAACGACATGATCCTCTCCATCGACGCTGATGAGGCCTTGTCGCCCGAGCTATCGGCCTCCCTCCTCCGTGCCAAAGAAGAACCCATGGAGGGCAAAGCCTTTTCCATGAACCGAAGGATGAACTACTGTGGTCGCTGGATCCGTCATGGCGGCTGGTACCCCGACACCAAGACACGGCTCTTCGACCGTCGCAACGTCCACTGGACCGGGAAAATCCACGAGACACTGACCTTGCCCCCCGACACACCTGTGATTCACCTGGAAGGCGACCTGCTCCATTACTCGTTTTACACCCCGGAGGAACACAAGCGACAGATGGAAAAATTCGCGGAGCTGTCAGCGGAAGAAGCTGTCGAGAAAGGAAAGAAAGCCAATTACCTCTCCGCATCCCTACATACAGGATGGAAATTCTTTCGGGATTACATCATTAAGGCAGGATTTTTGGAGGGATGTGATGGTTTGGCCATCTGCAAAACCAACGCCTACGGTGTCTGGTGCAAATACACCAAAATCATAGAGAAGACGAAATCATGAAGATAGGATTCGATGCAAAGCGGGCTTTCAACAACCACCGCGGCTTAGGCAACTACAGCCGTGAGACGCTTCGTATCCTCTCCACCTTAGCCCCTGAAAACCAATATTATCTATTCACACCACAGATAGACGCAAGCCTTGGATACACCTGTTCCAACGCTACCGTGATACGGCCCAAAAACGGAGCAAGCAAGCTATCACAGTCGTTGTGGAGGACGTTCAGCATCCCCAAAGAGGTGAAGCATCTGCAACTTGACCTCTACCACGGACTGAGTCATGAGCTTCCCTGGGGCATAGAGAAAACCAAGACCCGCACTGTGCTCACCATGCACGACCTGTTATTCATCACTCATCCCGAGCTGTTTCCCGCCTTCGACCGCTGGATGTACCGCAAGAAATACCTCCACAGCTGTCATATCGCCGACCAAGTCATTGCCGTCAGCGAACAAACCAAACGCGACCTGTTGAAGTTCACCAAACTGGACGAAGACAAAGTGGAAGTGGTGTATCAGGGATGCGGCCCCGAATTCAAAAAACAGGCCTCCGAACAACAAAAGAAAGACCTACGGGGAAAACACCATCTTCCCGAGACCTACCTGCTGAATGTTGCCGCCATAGAACCAAGGAAAAACCAGCTTTTGATTCTCAAAGCCTTGATAGCTGGAAAGATAGACATGCCGTTGGTGATTGCAGGCAGAAAAACCGAGTATTTGAAAGAGTTACAGCGTTCTATCACACAGCTCGGACTCGACCGGCAGGTCATCCTGTTACCCGACTTCCCCGCCAACGAGTTACCTACCCTTTACCAATGCGCCACGCTCTTTGTCTTCCCCTCTTTCTACGAAGGCTTCGGCATCCCTGTCATCGAAGCGCTGGAGAGCGGATTGCCCGTCATCGCCTCCAAAGGGAGCTGTCTTGAGGAAAGCGGAGGACCCGACAGTCTTTATGTCTCGCCTCACGACGAAACCGAACTCGCCAACAGCCTTTTACAGGTGCTCAACGACGAGACCCTGCAAGAAGCCATGGCCGTCCAAGGCAGACGCTATGCGCAGCGATTCTCCGACGAAGCCATTTGCCAACAACTCATACGAATATACAAAAACCTCATACCATGAACAGTTTTGAAGAAGAAGTTGAACGCACCGTCTCTTTCCTGAAGGCAGGGAAGATCATCCTTTACCCCACCGACACCATCTGGGGGGTGGGATGCGACGCCACCAACAGCAAAGCATGCGACAAGGTCTATGCCGCCAAAAAACGACCTGCCAACAAAAGTCTGATCATCCTGGTTGACAGCGTTGACCGGCTGAAGGACTACGTGGTAAACGTTCCGATTATCGCATACGACCTGATCAAAGGCGCAAAAAGCCCGTTAAGCATCATCTACTCCGAGAGCAAGAATCTAGCAAGAAACGTCTCTATCGACCACTCCGTTTGCATCCGTGTCGTGCAGCACGAGTTCTGCAAGGAAGTCATCCGACAACTCGGCAAACCGATCACCTCCACCTCGGCCAACCTCTCTGGACAACCTTCCGCATTGACTTACAACGACATCACGGAGGAGATGAAACGATCTGTCGATTACACCGTACAACTCTACCACGATGTCATGGAGAAGCCCAAAAGCTCGACCATCATCAGATTGCACGAGGACAACACCTTTGACATCGTAAGAAGTTAGAGGGATGGTATGAATAAAGAGATTAAATATTAAAAGAAATTATATAAAAACAGTAATATGAAAAACATTATTATTAAATCAATTTTATTATTTTCACTCTTATGCTTTGCTTTTTCAACGGATGCACAGAACAAAGAGCAAAGCAAGGCGCAACAGAACGCACAGAAATTTGCGACGACGCTTTATTTGATTGACAATTTTTATGTGGATTCCGCCAACAGCGAGAAGGTGGTGGAGGATGCCATCATCGCCGCTTTGAAGGAGCTGGACCCACATTCCGCTTACATCTCCAAGAAAGACGTGGAGAAGACCAATGAGCCTTTGGTAGGCAGTTTCGAGGGTATTGGTGTGACCTTCCAGCTGATCCGCGACACCATCACCGTCATCGGTCCCACCCCTGGAGGGCCTTCGGAGCGCGTGGGCATCATGGCGGGTGACCAGTTCATCAAGATTGATGGTGAAGACGCTTTCGGAAAGAAAGTGGACAACGAATATGTTCAGAAGCATCTGCGCGGCAAGAAAGGCACCAAGGTGACTGTCAGCGTCAAACGCGGCAACGACCCGGAGCTGATGGATTTTGAAATCACCCGCGACAAGATCCCGTTGAACAGCATCAACGCCACTTTCATGCTAAATAAAAACGTAGGTTACATCAAGCTTGACCGCTTTGCGCAAGAGTCGGACAAAGAATTCAAAGACGCCATGGAAAAGCTCCAAAAGCAGGGCATGAAGTCGTTAATCCTGGATCTGAGGGGCAACTCCGGCGGGTATCTCAACACGGCCATCGCCATGGTGGATGAGTTTTTGAAAGCGGACAAGCTCATTGTCTATACTGAAGGGCTTCGCTCGCCCCGACAGGAATGGAAGAGCAGCGATGCCGGTGTTTATACCGATGGCCGTCTGGTCGTGCTGATTGACGAGGGTTCCGCATCCGCCAGCGAGATTCTCTCGGGAGCCATCCAGGACCATGACCGCGGCGTGCTTATTGGTCGTCGTTCCTTCGGCAAAGGGCTGGTGCAACGTCCCTTCAACCTCCCCGACGGAGCCATGATCCGTCTGACGACCGCCCGTTACCACACCCCAACCGGCAGGTGCATCCAACGCCCCTACGAAGCCGGCGCCGAGGATTATTACAAAGAGATGACCAAACGCATGGAGCATGGTGAGTATTTCCACGCTGACAGCATCCATTTCCCCGACTCGCTGAAATACAAGACCGACGGCGGACGCACGGTTTATGGTGGTGGCGGCATCATGCCTGACATCTTCATGCCCGCCGACACCAGCTTCAGCAGCAAGCTCTACACCAACCTCGTCAGGAAAGGCGTTTTCAACAAATACACCGTGGATTATGCCATGCTACACCGCGACCAGCTGAAAAAAGACTATCCCGAATTCTCAAAATACAATGATAATTTCGAGGTGACAAAAGCCATGATTGACGAGGTCAAGAAAATCGCCGACCAAGAAAAAGTGGAATGGAACGAGCAGGAATACCAACGCTCAGAGAAATATATCAAGATGCAAATCAAGGCTTTGATTGCCCGTAACGTTTGGGAGATGCAGCAATACTATGAGGTCACTCTCAAAGAAGACCCCACACTCAAAAAAGCCATTGAGCTTATCAGCAATGAGAAAGAGTACAAGAAACTTTTGAAATAAGTAAAAAGTTAAAATCATACTTTTTCTATATTATATTTCAATAAAAAGTGTATTTTTGTAGCCTTGTATTGCCGCACAAGGCTACATTTATTATTAATTATTCGTCTAACAAATTCAATATCAATCAACTAAATTAAAAAATGAAAAAAACTGTTCTACTCAGCGCAGCAATCCTTATGATGGGTTTGCTGTTTGGAACCCAAGTGATGGCTCAAGGCCGCATCGACTTGAACGCTTCCAAAACAACTCAAGAATGCAGTAACGTCACCATGAAAGGCTTTTCTGCATCATTTTCTTACAGCAGCATTGAAAGTCAACTGATGAAGACGGAACAAGGCTTGTTCTCCTGCATCACAATGGGAAACTCCGTGGCTGCTGGTAACATTGGTGCCCCTCAGGTGCCTGTCACCCGTGAGCTGATCGCCATTCCTTTCGGTGCCAACCCTGTGGTCACCGTGAAGAATTACACTGTGGAAGAGTACAACTTGGCTGACTACGGCATTGAGAGACTCTATCCCCAACAACCTTCTGTCAGAAAAGACCAAACGGAAGTGGAATTCCACTACAACGAAGCTGCTTACCTGGTCAATGGATTTGACGAGGAACGCCCCATCGCCGAAGTCAACGTGATGGGAACCATGCGTGGCATCCAGGTTGGTGCTTTGCAGCTCAACACGCTGAGATACAACGCCGCCACCAACACCATCCGTGTTTACAACAACGTGGATGTGGAAGTGAGTTTCGAGAATGCTGACATGGCTCTCACCGAGAAAACCTTGGTGAACACCTACAGCCCTTACTTCAGAACGGTTTATGCCGCTTTGTTCAACAACAGAGCCATCACCGACATTTACGATGAGCACCCTGACCTTTGGAGTGTCCCGGTGAAGATTTTGGTCGTTGCCAACCGTATGTTCGAGGAAGCCATGCAGCCCTGGCTCACCTGGAAGACCGAGAAAGGCTTCGTGCTGGATGTCAACTATACCGACGAAATCGGCACCACTTCCTCCGCCATCAAGTCATTCATCACCAACAAATACAACGAAGGTGTTGAAAACGGCCAAGCCCCCACTTTCCTCATCATCTTTGGTGACAAGAACCAAGTTCCTGGCTCACAGACTGGTGCTTCCTCACAATGCGTGACTGACCTTTACTATTATGCTGTGGCTGGTGGCCCGAGCGACTATTTCGGCGACATGTTCCACAGCCGTTTCACCTGCGAGACTGTTGAGGAACTCAACAACGTGCTTCACAAGTCATTGATGTACGAACAATACACCATGCCGGATCCTTCTTACCTGAGCAACGTGCTTCTTATCGCTGGTTGGGATAGCAGCTGGAACCCGAGAATCGGCAAGCCCACCATTCAATATGCGACGAACTATTATTACAATGCTGAACACGGATTCAACAATGTTTATGAATTCCTTCAACAGCCTTACAACCAACCTTACGCCAGCCTGAACACGGGTGTCAACTTCGTGAACTACACTGCTCACGGAAGCAACACCAGCTGGTCTGACCCTGGCTTCACCACCTCCAATGTCAACTCATTGACCAACACCGACAAGTACTTCCTGGCCATGGGTAACTGCTGCCAGGCTGCTGACTGGGGTATTGGTGGCAAGTGCTTGGGCGAGGCTTTCATCATCGCTCCCAACAAGGGCGCTTACGCTTACATTGGTTCCTGCCCGAGTTCCTACTGGTACGAGGACTACTATTTCGGTGTCGGTGCCACCAACACCATGAACCAGATGCCTACCTACGAAGGCTCCACGATGGGTGTTTACGATGCCACATTCCGTGATGACTTCAACAGTGTTTCCGCTATTCCTTTTGTGGGCAATGTTGCCGTTGCTTACGCTCACGCAAATGGTTACCAAGGCAGTGTCACCGACCAGTATTACTGGGAATCCTACCATGTCCTCGGTGACGGTTCTGTCTGCCCCTACCACATCAACCCTGCCGCTAACGATGTCAACCACCTCCCCACCCTTCCTATCGGAATGGAGACTTACACTGTGGAAGCTGCCCCAGGTTCCTACGTGGGTATCAGCAAGGACGGCGTCCTTTATGGTGCTGGTGAAATCGGTGAAGAAGGAGTTGCCAACATCCCGATCACTCCTATCACCTCTGGTGGTGATGTGAAGATTGTTGTGACCCATCCTCAGCGTCAGCCCTACATCGCGGTGGTTCCTGCCGCCGCCATGACGGGTGCCTACGTGACCGTTGATTCCTATACCATGAGCGCTGAACAAGCCAACTATGGTGAGACCATCGACCTGGCTGTCACTTTGAAGAACGTTGGTACTCTGACTGCCAGCAACCTCAGCGCCACCCTTACTACCGAATGCGAATTTGTTGACATTCTGGCTAACGAAAGTACTCTCGCCAGCCTGAATCCCGATCAGTCTGCCACGATTGAAGGCTTCCAATTCGCTGTTGCTGAAAACGCTCCTGACAACACCAAAGCCCTGTTGTTACTCAGCGTCACTGACGACACTGACACCTGGGAAAGCAAAATCAACATCACCCTCCACGCCCCCGTCCTTGTCTGCGAAAAAATCGAGAATGGCGAGAACAACCTGGTCTTCACGCTGAAGAATGGCGGTAGCGCTCCTTTCAATGGCGGCAACCTGAAAGTCTATAGCAGTTCCAATGATTTGGCTTTTGCCGAGAACCCCATCGTTTTCGAGGACACTGTTGAACCTGATGCCTCCATCGAACTGAATGTTCCTTACACCATTGCTGAATCCGTTGCACCCGGCACCACTATCGAAGTCGCTTACGAATTCACTAGCGGTCTCTATCAAGTCACTGATGTTTATGTACTCTCCTACGGTGCCATCATGGAAGACTTTGAAGAAGGCACCTTCGGCAGCAACTGGACTATGAGCCCACAATATCCTTGGGCCATCGTTAGTGGCGGTTCAAAGGGCACCTATTGCGCCAAATCCTCCAACAATGGCGTTAACAGCTCCGAAAGCTCCATGACCCTGACGGTCGATGTGCTTGCCGCTGGCGACCTCACCTTCATGTACAAAGTGTCATCTGAACAAGGTTGGGATAAGTTCTATTTCTACATGGATAACCAAGAGAAAGGCAACTGGTCAGGTGTCCAGGATTGGACCATGTTCACTCAACCTGTGACAGTTGGTCAGCACACCTTCAAGTGGAGCTACATCAAGGACAGCTCGGTTAGCAACGGTGATGACTGCGCTATGGTTGACGATATCTTATTCCCGCCAGTCAACATCATCACGTTCCTGGCTCCTGTCTATAACCTCGAAGCAATGCCGAACGACATGGAAGTCAACCTCACCTGGACGGCTAGTGACGACGCCACCAACTTTATCATCTTGCGTGATGGCGAAGAAATCGAAAGAGTTTCTGAAACCTTCTACACTGAAATCGTTCCTGCTTACGGCACCTACGAATACACCGTCATCGCCACCAACGACAACGGCATGATCTCCATGCCTTCCACGGTGATCGCAGATGTTCAGGATCTTAACAGCGTGGGTGAAAACAACACCACCTTCCAGGTTTATCCTAACCCTGCTAAAGGCATGTTGAACATCAACGTCCAAGCCAACTATCAATATGACCTGTTCAACAACATGGGTCAACGCATCCTCACTGGCCATGCCTTTGGCATCAAGCACCTCAACGTCAATGGCCTTGCCAAGGGCATCTACGTGCTCCGCATCACCACTGGCAACCAGACTGACATCCAAAAGATTACCATCGAATAATACTAACTATGGGGGGTGGTTATGATTTCCGCCCCCCTTTTAATTCATTAACTAACATTAATCAATGAAAAAAAGCCTGTTATTTTTGTTAGCTCTTCTGATGGTTGGAAGCGGCTTCGCTCAAAAAGCCCCCACCACCAAATTGGTGTCCAGCTCAGAAGACCAAGTGATTGTTAACGTCCGCCTGAACGACTACAGCACTACCAGAGTGCAGACTCCAAGAGGTGAACAATTTATCGTCAACGCCCCGGGAATGGCCGCCATGCTTTTAGAGGGAAATCCTGATCTCCCCACCTTGCCCATTCCGGTGCTGATTGGTGACCACGCCGAGATGGCTGTGAAAGTCATCGACGCTCAATACACTGACTATCCCAACATGGACATCGCTCCGTCGAAGGGTAACATCAGCCGTCAGATCAACCCTGACGATGTGCCGTACAACTACGGTGCTATGTATCAGAAAAACGCTTTCTGGCCTGCCACCCAAGCCTATCTGGAATCACCTTACATCCTTCGTGAATTCCGCGGCCAGAACATCATGGTGCAGCCCTTCGCTTACAACCCTGTGAGCCACACCCTCCGTGTTTATGAAAGCCTCACCATCGAAATGAAGAAAATTAGCGAAAACGGCCAAAACCAGAAGGTTTCACGCAAGGACAACAACGTGAAAACCTCTCCTGAATTCAAAGCCGCCTACGACCGTCGTTTCATCAACTTTGGACAAAACACCTCCAAATATTCCTTCATTGAAGATGACGGTGAAATGTTAGTGATCTGCGCTGACCAGTTCATGGCAGGCATGCAGCAGTTCGTTGACTGGAAGAACCAATCCGGTCGTCCCACCACGATGGTGAGCGTGACCGAGGCTGGTGGCAACAACGACAACGCCATCAAGAGCTACATCTCCAATGTTTATCACGACCCTGCCCGCAACTTGGTTTACGTCTTGTTTGTTGGAGACTATGAGCATATCACGCCCCACTCCATCGGCCAAGAACGTTCCGACAACTGGTTTGCCCAGTTGGAAGGCAACGACCACTATCCTGAAGTGTTCATTGGTCGTTTCTCTGTGCAGAACGACACGCACGTGAACACCCATGTCACCAAGGTCATCACTTACGAGCGTGACCTTCAGGATGACATCACTTGGGCTGACAAAGGCATGGGCGTTGGTCACAAAAACGACGGCCCCGGCCACTATGGCGAGTATGACTACCAGCACATCGACTTGATCCGCGACACTTTGATGCACTACACTTACACCCAAGTGACCGAGCACCACGGCGGCAGCGGCGGTGACGCCTCTCCTGCTACCATCAGCGCCACGGTCAACGAAGGCATTGGCATTATCAACTACTGCAACCATGGTTCCGAGGTGAGCTGGGGTGTGGCTAACTACAGCACCAGCCACGTCAACGCTTTGGTCAACGACAACAAATGGCCCATCGTGTGGTCAGTGGCCTGCTTGAACGGCAAGTTCAACTATGGCAACGAGTGCTTCGCTGAAGCTTGGATGCGTGCTACCGACAACTCAACGGGCGTTCCCACCGGTGCTATCGGTGGTATGTTCTCCTGGATGTCACAGCCTTGGCAGCCGCCTATGTACGGACAGGACGAGATGGTGAACATCCTCACTGAATGGCATGGCAGCGACCATTACAACCACACCTTGGCCGGTGCTTCGTTGAACGGCAACATGGATGTCATCGACAAGACCGGTTCCGTTGGCTATGACACCCACGACACTTGGATTCTCTTTGGTGACCCGTCCCTCATGGTCCGCACCGAAAACCCTGTCAGCATGAATGTGAGCATCAACCCCGGCGTGCTGATGATTGGCATGTCGAGCCTCGAAGTCTCCGCTGACAACACTTCATACGGCATTGCTACCCTTTCGAACGCTGAAGGTCCCATCGCCTCTGCCAAGATCGTTGACGGCGTTGCCTCTCTTACCTTCCCGGCACTGAATGCCATTGAGACCCTTAACCTTGTCGTGATGGGCTTCAACAAAGTCACCGAAATCATCCCGTTGGATGTCCTTCCCGCTGAAGGTCCTTACATTTCTTTGGATGCATTCACTCCTGGTAACGTGCCTGTCAATGAAGAACAACAGATGAGCATGACCTTCAAGAACGTCGGTGTGGATCCTACCACTGGCATCACCACTGTGACCCTCACCAGCGAAGATGAAAACATCACCTTCTCCGACAGCGAGGGCAGCTTCGGCGTCCTTGGCGCTGACGAGTCCGTCACCCTGGAAAACGAATTCGCTTTCACCATCGCCTCTGGCGTGGCCGACGGCACCAAGATCCAAGTCGATGTCACCATGACCTGCGGCGATGTCGTATGGACGAGCAAAGCCAAAATCACGGTGGGTGCTCCTATCGTGGAATTCGACAACTTCCAATGCATCGGCGGATTTGTTCCGGGCGAATCACAAAACGTGATTGCTAGCTTCAAGAACATCGGTCATTACAAAGCCACCAACGCAGTGGTCACCATCACCTCCTCCAGCGATTACATCACCTTCGCCAACGACACCTTTGAGTTAGGTACCATCGAGGCTTTAGGCAATGGCAACGCCTTGTTCAACATTACGATTGACGAAGCCTGCCCCTCCACTGAGACCCTGAACTTCGAATTCAACTTGGTGGCCGACAATGAGATTGTCGCTACTGGCACAGGCGTAATCAAGAATGCCTGCACCGTGCTTTTCGTGCTCAGCGACTCCTACGGCGACGGCTGGAACGGCAATAAACTGGTGGTTGCCTACAGCGACGGCACTCCTACTGAGTACTTGACCTTCACTGACGGCAGCGACGCCACGATTACGCGTGAAATCGGCACGGGTGTCCATGTGACCTTGGGCTGGCAAAATGGTTCCTATTCCTACGAGTGTTCCTTCACCGTCAGCTATGAAGACGGCACCCCCATCACTACTGGCAACAACCTTAATGCCAACTATAACTTTGAGTTCGACGTGAACTGCGGTGGTGAAACCATTACCACTCCAGAACCTGTCAGCAACCTGGAATACACTCAGGATACCACCAACCTCGCTCTGATGATGAACTGGACGGACAATGAAGATGTCATTTACTATCTCATCCTCCGTAACGGTGAACAGATTGGTTGCACGGCTGAAAACTCATTTGTCGATATGGAACCCATCGAGAACGCCGAGTATTGTGTTATCGCTCAATACCTGTCAGGCAATGCTGAGGCAGTTTGCTTCGAAGTGGGTGAGATCTGGGGCGTTGAGAAACTCGAAAGCGGCATCCGCATCTATCCTAACCCGGTCAATGGCACCTTATATATTAATGGAGCCGACACCGAGTTCACCTACGTGCTGTACAACGGCATGGGTCAGCAAGTGGCTCAGGGCACTGCAACAGGCGCTGCTCAGATCAACGTGAACGGCATGACCCAGGGTGTTTACTTCCTTCATCTGACAACTGGCGAACAAGTCAGCATCCAGAAGGTGGTTGTGAAGTAAGTATCAACTCCTATATTATTGAAAAAGGGTCGCGAGATGCGACCCTTTTTTATTTGCAGGTTTTTTATTATCTTTGCGGCATCATTTACTAACTTTATCAACTCATGAAAAAACCTATTCTCACCTTTTTATTAGTCATGCTGGTCATTGCTGGATACAGCCAAGTCTGGAATCCCATTACCACCGACGAGCCTTCCGGTTTCCAAACCGCTTTGTTAGCTTCTTCAGAGGAAGCCATCACAGTCAACCTGAAAACGCCAGGATTCTATACCATAGAGGTCGGCACTCCGCGTGGCCGTGAATGGGTCATCAGCCTCCCCAAGGCGGTAAGCACCGCCCAGGCAGGCGAACCCAACCTCCCCATGACCGCCATCCCAGTGGTGATTGGCGACGAGCAACATTACGGCATCCGGGTGATTGATGCCCAATACAGGGATTTCACCCTCGAAGTCGCCCCTTCAAAAGGGGATTTCTCACGCCAGATCAATCCCGATGAGGTGCCTTACACCTACGGAGAGGCCTACTCCACTAACGCCTTCTTCCCCAAAGAACGCGTGGGGCTTTATGAGCCCTATATCCTGCGCGATTTCCGCGGACAGAACATGGTGATCTATCCCTTCGCCTACAACCCGGTCAGCAAAACGCTGCGTGTTTATTACGACATCACCGTGGAGATGTACAGTGACGGCAGCAAAGGGCAAAACACGCTGAGCCGCAAATCCAACACGATGAAACTCGACCCTGACTTCAAGGCCATGTACGAGAACCACTTCCTCAACTACCATGCCGCCCAAAACCGCTACACCCCAGTCAACGAAAACGGGAAACTGCTCGTCATCTGCCACGACGCCTTCATGAGTGCCATGGAGCCTTACGTCAACTGGAAGAGACAGATTGGCATCCCTACCCTCATGGTAGGCACTTCGGAATCCGGAGCCAACAGCGAAGCCTTAAAAATCTATATCCAACAGCAATATAACAACGACAATAGCATCTCACACATTCTGTTAGTCGGCGACAACGCTCAAATCCAAGGCTATTACGCTTATAACGGTGGCTACAGTGGGCGGTCCGACAACTGGTATGGGCAATTGGCTGGCAACGACTTCTACAACGATGTCATTGTGGGACGTTTTTCAGCCGAGAGCCTCGACCATGTCACCTCACAAGTCAACAAGGTCCTGACCTACGAAAGAGATTTGGATGCCAACGCCACCTGGCTGACCTACGGAAGCGGAGTGGCCACCCAGGCAGGCAATGGCGGTCACTTCAGCGAAGACGACTGGCAGCATATCGACAACATCAAAAACGACCTGCTGAACTACCATTACACCGAGATCTACCGCGACTACCAGAACGCGGGAGGAGCCAACTCCAGCGCGGCCCAATTAAGTCAGCATATCAACAACGGACTCAGCATCATCAACTACTGCAACCACGGTTCTGAGACCAGCTGGGGTGTGTTCAACTATAACAACAGCCATATCAATGCCTTGACCAATGTGAACAAATGGCCCATCGTTTGGTCCGTGGCCTGCCTGAACGGCAAATACGACCATTATCAGCCCTGCTTTGCCGAGACCTGGCTGAGAGCCACCAACAACAATGATGTCAATCAACCTACCGGTGCCATCGGTGGCATGTTTTCCTATATCAACCAACCTTGGGTTCCCCCAATGTATGGTCAAGACGAGATGGTGGATATCCTCGTGGAGAGCCATGACAACAACATCAAACGCACGCTGGGCGGCATCTCTTTCGATGGCAACATGAAGATTATCGACCAGTACGGCACCAACAACTCATCAGCGATGGGTACCTATATGTGCTGGATCCTCTTCGGTGACCCCACATTGACGCTGCGTAACGCTGTTCCCACTGACATGGGAGTCAGTCATGCCCCGATTCTCTCCATCGGCTCCACCAGCTTTACTGTGAATGCCGCTGACGGCGACGGTGCCAGAGCCACTTTGACGCTCAACAACGAGATCATTGGATCCGCCCTCATCAGCAACGGCACTGCCGACATTGAGTTTGAGGCCCTCACACAACCCGGCCAAGCCACCTTAACCGTCTTCGGATACAACAAGGTCACCTATATCGCCACCCTCGAGGTCATTGAAGGAGGTGAAATAACACCCCTTTCCGTCACGATAACGGCTGAGCCCTCCATCATCGCGAGAGGTTCCTCCACAGTCCTGAACGCTCAAACCACTGGCGGATATGGCTATTACACCTATCAATGGGCACCTCCGACGGGTTTGAGCCAGACCGACATCATGTCGCCCACCGCCAACCCCACCATCACCACCGTTTACACCTGTACGGTCAACAGTGGCACTTACACGGAGACAGGCTCCATCACCGTCACCGTGGTCTGCCCTCCCTCCACCCTCACAGCCACCCCAGAAGAAAACAACATCCTCCTAAACTGGAATCCAGCGAATCCCGCAGAGAGCTACACCCTTTACCGTGACAGCATCCCGATTGCGGAAGGCATCACTGAAACTTCCTATACAGACCAGAACCTCGAACCCGGCAGCTACACCTATCAAGTGGCCACCTATTACCAAGGCATTCTCTCCCCCATGACACGACCCGTTCACGTTGACATCGACGACGTTTGCATCCCGCCACTGAACTTCACCGCACTCTACCAATGGGAGGACGGCACTTTCGGAACCAGGCTGATTTGGGAAAAGGACCAAAGTGTAAACATGACCCTGAACCGCTACCACATTTTCAGAGGAAAAGACGCTGTCACGTTAAGCGAAATCGGCTATCTCGTCAATGTGCCGTATAACTATCACTACGAGTATTTTGATGGGGAGGTGCTGCCTGACCACTATTATTACGTCATCTCCGCAGAATATAACAACGGTTCCGTATGCTATAGCGACACCTTGGAGGTCAATGTCACCAATACCATAGAGGCCACGGATGCACTAACCCTTTATCCGAATCCGACGACAGGACAGGTGACCCTCCATGCCGAACAAAACATGGAAGTCAGTGTCATCAACCATCTTGGACAACAGCTTCTAAGAATGCCCGTCCAAGACCGCGTTTTCACCCTCGACCTGTCACCCTACGGCAAAGGACTTTACCTGATCCTCGTCCGCAAGGAAAACAAACAGTTCATTAAGAAAATCATCGTTGAATAACAGACTTACTTGTATTTTATCTATCTTTGTAAGTTCATCTTAAAGAAATCATTTCATGAAAATAAAGTTTATTGGTGCCGCGCAGGAAGTGACGGGTAGCAAACACTTGATTATCACGGATCACGGGAAGAAAATCTTGCTCGACTGCGGTATGTTTCAAGGGAAAGGGTTGGAGACCGACGCCGCCAACCGGAACATCATGGTAGATCCCAAAGAGGTCGATTACATCATCCTCACCCACGCTCATATTGACCATTGCGGTTTGATTCCCTATTTCTATAAACTAGGATTCAGAGGCCAAGTCGTCTGCACCGATGCCACCCGCGACTTGTGCAACATCATGTTGCCCGACAGTGGATTCATCCAAGAGAACGATATGGAGTGGTTCAACAAAAAACGCAGGAAACAAGGACTGCCCGCCTTGGAACCCATCTATACGGAACAAGACGCGCGAAACTGCATGAACCTCTTCCTCAGCGCCTCCTACAACCGCTATGTCTATCTTGACAACAACATTAAAGTCAAATTCAACAACACCGGGCACCTCCTTGGCAGCGGATGCGCCATCCTGGAAATCGACGAAGGAGGCGACATGACCCGTATCGCCTACACGGGCGACATCGGACGCGAATACAACTACCTGCTTCGCTCACCGGAACCCTTCCCGCATTGCGACTACCTCATCACCGAAGGCACCTACGGCAACCGGCTCCATAGCGACAGAACCAACGCTGAACAGCAATTATTAGATATAATATACAACACATGTGTTGAAAAAAGAGGTAAACTAATCATCCCATCATTTGCGGTGAGTCGCACACAGGAGATTGTTTACCTGCTGAACAACTTCTACAACGAAGGCAAGCTTCCCGAGAAGATTCCGGTTTTCGTTGACAGTCCTTTGGCCGTCAACGCCACTGAGATTTTCCGTATGCATCTGGGTCTTTTCAACGACGAGGTGAAGAACGTGATTGAATATGACCCTGACCCGTTCGGATTCAACAGTTTGACGTTTATCCGCGACATCAACCAGTCGAAGGCCTTGAACGCCCGCAAAGACCCGTGCATCATCATCTCTGCCTCAGGCATGATGGAGGCTGGCCGCATCAAGCATCATATCGCCAACAGCATCTCCAATCCGAAGAACACGATTCTGGCCATTGGCTACTGTTCACCCGAGACCCTAGGCGCGCGACTGCTGGCCGATCCCAAACCCGAGACCATCTCGATTTTCGGCAACGAACACACTGTCGCCGCCGACATTTACTCCATTGATGCATTCAGCGGACACGGCGACTATCACGAGTTGGTGGATTATCTGAAATGCCAGGAGCCCTCGAAAATCAAGAAGACCTTCCTGGTTCATGGCGAAAAGGAAGCCTTGCAATATTACAAACGTGTGTTGAGAAAAGAAGGCTGGGATAACATCGTCATCCCTGAACCCGGTGAAACTTTTGAACTGAAATAACAACCCAAACAAAACATGGCACAAAAACCCTCGATCCCGAAAGGCACACGAGACTTCCTGCCTGAAGTCATGGTGCGCCGCAACTATATCTTCGACACCATCAAAACCGTTTTCAAACGATACGGTTTTCTACCCATTGAGACCCCCTCGATGGAGAACCTCAGCACGCTGCTTGGCAAATATGGTGAAGAAGGCGACAAACTCTTATTCCGTATTCTGAACTCTGGCGATTTCATGTCCGGTGTGGAACAAAACGGCGAGCCTTTTGAATCCCTGAAACTGGCGAACAAGATCACGGAGAAAGGCCTTCGTTACGACTTGACGGTGCCTTTTGCCCGTTTTGTCACGATGTACCGCGACCAGATCGCTTTTCCGTTCAAGCGTTACCAGATCCAGCCCGTATGGCGCGCCGACCGTCCTCAGAAAGGCAGGTACCGTGAGTTCTGCCAATGTGATGTTGACATCATCGGCAGCAACTCACTCCTCAATGAGGCGGAGCTGGTCAACATCGTCAACGACGTGTTCCACGACCTGAAGATCAACGTAGTGCTGAAGATCAACAATCGCAAGATCCTGGCTGGCATCGCCGAATATATTGGCAAGCCAGATGCCTTGGTTGACATCACGGTGGCCATCGACAAGCTGGACAAGATTGGCATCGATGCCGTCAATGCCGAGCTTGCGGAACGAGGACTGGAAGCCGAAGCCATCGACAAACTGCAGCCCATCCTCTTCATGAAAGGCGACACCCGAGAGAAGCTTCAGCAGCTCAAACCTCTTCTCGACAACGAAGTCGGGCAGAAAGGCATTGAGGAGCTGACCATCCTCTTCGACTATATCGATGACATGGCTTTAGGCATCGAAACCGAGCTTGACCTCACCTTAGCCCGTGGCCTGAACTACTATACAGGCGCCATCTTCGAGGTGAAAGCCAAAGACTTCCCCATGGGCAGCATCTCAGGCGGTGGCCGTTATGACAACTTGACTGGCATCTTCGGATTGCCCAATGTGTCGGGTGTAGGCATCAGCTTTGGTGCCGACCGTATCTATGACGTGCTGGAAGGCCTTAACCTCTTCCCGGAGACCATGTCGGAAAGCACCCAAGTCATCTTCTTGAATTTCGGAAAGAACGAAGAACGATACAGTCTGAGATACCTCAATCAGGTACGCCAGCACGGCATCAACGCAGAGATCTATCCCGAAGCCGCCAAGATTCAGAAACAGATGAAATACGCTGACCAACGCGGCATCCCCGTCGTCGTCATCGCCGGCGAGCAGGAGGTGGCTGAACAGAAATTCACGGTCAAATTCATGAAAGAAGGCCGTCAGGAAACTGTCGCCGCCAATCAATTAGTAGCAACAATTCAACAAATAAACCAATAATAAAATCAACAAACAACCCCCATGAAAGTTCATCAAATCAGTCCTAAAGAGCTGACTTTTAAACAAGTAAACACCATACTTACTCAAAACTACAAGCTCGCCTTGTCGGACGAGGCCATCCAACGCATTCAGCATTGCCGCGACTATCTCGACAAGAAAATGGAAAATCCAGAGAAGCCCATCTACGGTGTCACCACAGGATTCGGCTCCTTGTGCGACCACAGTATCTCGAAAGAAGACCTCAGCACCTTACAGAAGAACCTCGTCATGTCACACGCCTGTGGCACGGGCGAGATGGTTCCCGAAGAGATCATCCGTTTGATGCTCTTGCTGAAGGTACAAAGCCTCAGCTATGGCAACTCCGGTGTGCAGGTCATCACCGTTCAGCGTCTGATTGACTTCTTCAATAACGGTGTGTTGCCGGTAGTGTACAACCAAGGGTCCCTGGGCGCCTCGGGCGACTTGGCTCCTTTGGCCAACCTGATGCTTCCTTTGCTGGGTTTGGGCGAGGTCCACTACAAGGGCAAGATCGTCCCTGCGCAGCAGATCCTCGACAAGTTTGGCTGGGAGCCCATCACCCTCCAGTCGAAAGAAGGTCTTGCCTTGCTCAACGGCACGCAGTTCATGAGCAGCTACGGCACATACGTATTGTTGAAGGCCTTCCGCTTGAGCTACCTTGCCGACTTAATCGGATGTGTCTCTCTTGAAGCTTTTGACGGACGTATCGAGCCTTTCTTCGACCAGGTTCATCAGATCCGCCATCACAACGGCCAGATTGTGACCGCTAAACGTGTCCGCGAGTTCACCCAGGGGAGTCAGCTTATCAGCCGTGAGAAGAAACACGTGCAAGACCCCTATTCCTTCCGTTGCATGCCACAGGTCCATGGTGCCTCCAAGGATGCCATCGACTATGTAGCCTCTGTATTCAGCGAAGAAATCAACGCCGTCACTGACAATCCGACGATCTTCCCTGATGAAGACCTCGTGATTTCCGCCGGCAACTTCCACGGACAGCCTTTGGCCATCACCCTTGACTTCCTCGCCATCGCCCTGGCCGAGTTGGGCAACATCAGTGAGCGCCGTGTATATCAGCTCATCAGCGGCAAGCGCGACCTGCCTTCATTCCTCGTCGCTGAGCCAGGACTCAACTCCGGTTTCATGATTCCCCAATATGCCGCCGCCGCCATTGTCAGCCAAAGCAAACAACTCTGCACACCCGCCTCAGTTGACAGCATTGAGTCATCACAAGGTCAGGAAGACCATGTGAGCATGGGTGCCAATGCCGCCACCAAAGCCCTGAGAGTGGCTGAGAATCTGGAACGTGTTCTGGCCATCGAGCTACTCAACGCCGCCCAGGCTCTGGAGTTCCGCCGCCCGCTGAAGTCGTCAGAGACCATCGAGAAGTTCATCGCCGAATACCGCAAAGTCGTCGAGTTTGTCCGTGTGGACAAGGTGATGTACACTGAGATCGCCAAGAGCGTGAAGTTCATCCAAGACTACCCGCTCGCTTTCGACCTGTTGAAAAACAAATGACTTGACACCCGGCCATGAACGAAATTGAACCCCAAGTGAAACGACCTGTAGGGATGACCATCCTGTTGGTGCTGTCGCTTCTCAACGCCATCTACCAGATTGTCTCCTCCCTCTTCATCTTTATCCTCATGCCTGCCATGAGGCAGATGGTGGAGACCAACCAGATGGAGGATCTGTTAGAGAGCTATATGCCCATGCTCGACCCTGCTATGGTTGAGATGGTGACTGAAAACCTAACGGTCCAGCTATCGGTCAATCCTTATTATTATCTGCTGTTAGCCATTCTCTATGCGGGTTCTTTAGCCGGTGTACTCAGGATGTTTCGACTTGACCGGATGGGGTTCCACATCTACAGCATCTCTCAGCTGCTCATTCTGATAGCCGAGGTTGCGTTTGTTTACTCGAAGCTGCCACAGAACCCGTTCTTCAACGAGTTCCTGTCAACAGTGATGTTCATCCTTATCTATTATCTGTTCTTCAAGCAGATAGAATTCATGAGAAATCAATCCAATCAACCTGAATAAGTCACCATGGCACCCGAAAGCAAGATCTTTGACCTGAAGCCCGAGCTCACCTTGGCGATGAAGTTGGCTGCCACCTTTGCCATCACCTATTATGGCATGTTGTTCATCTATGAAATCATGACATTGGTGTTGTACCACTACTCCATCGACTCCTATTATTTCAACGAGACAGTCGTTGAAAGCAGGAACAAGGACTTCCTCTACCTGATTGTCGAGTTTTTGCTTTCGGGGATGCTGGTGTTCAGCTTAATCCAGATTTTCCGGAAAAAGGTTTATGGCAAAGCCATCTTTGTCAGTGCCTCTATCCTGCTTATCGGTTTTCAGTTATGGACGTCAGGCATCCATCCATGGGTGAAATACGCTTTGGAGGTGTTGATGGTGCTCATCATCGCCCCTATCAAAGTCAAGAAAAAACGGAAATTCCTGGCTCCCATTCAGTCGGTCAGCGAGTCGGAACCTGACACGGCCAGCGAGTCAGCCACAGGAGCTTCCTCTTGATACATCTCGGGGATTCCGGGTTCGCGCATCACCCTCATCCAATAGTCAGCTACTTTTTGAAACTGTTCCCTGTCGGCAGCCTTGATCGGGTTTGCAGGCGGGGATTCCAGTTTCAAGGGGTCAACCGGAGTCCCGTTTTTAAAGACACGGAAATCGAGATGCGGTCCTGTGGAGGCGCCAGTGCTCCCCACATAGCCAATCACCTGTCCTTGTTTTACCCTGACACCCTCGGCGATGCCTTTGGCATAACCTTTCAAGTGCATATAGCTGGTGGTATAGGTGTCGTTGTGACGAATCTTGAGATAATAACCTGCTCCTCTGGCTTGATAGGCTTTCTTGATGACCACGCCATCACCGATGCTGCTCACGGGAGTGCCAGCAGGTGCTGCATAATCCACACCATGATGAGGACGATAATACTTAAAGACAGGATGGAAACGGCTGTTGGAGAAGGTGGAACTGATACGTCGATAGTTCAGGGGAGCCTTCAGGAAAGCCTTTCTCAGGTTCTCCCCTTTCTCGTTGTAATAACCCATCATGCCATCTTGCTCGTAGGCGATGGCCCGGATGGTGTCGCCCGCATGGACGAAGTTACAATAGGCCACGGATCCCATACCCACCGGATTGCCGTCGATATATTGGCGGTCATACACCACATCGAAAGCATCCCCTTCCTGAATGCCGAAGAAGTCGATGGTCCACGCATACACATCCGACAGATTCACCGCGAGGCTGGCATCACCTCCGTTCTCGATGACGGCATTCCATAGGGAGGACTTGATGGTTCCTGAAGTTCTGGCCATCTTGACCTCCATCTCTTTTTGGAAACGCCATGCCGTCAACGAGTCGGTCAAGCTGAACAATGCGTAGTTCCTTCGGTCGATCTCGTAAATCCAGAAAAGCGGTGTCTCCAACGTGTCGTTGGTGCAGAGGAAATAATAACGGTTACCCGCGCGGATCTTGCTCACGTCGAACACCTCTTGATGATGTCTGGCGATATGGTCAACAACGGTCGAGCTGATGCCTTTGGAAGCGAAAAGCGAGGAAAGAAACTGATTTGGCTCCACCTGTCCTTCTTCCACATAAAGCGAGTCGATACAGATTCCATAAAAATAGGTAGGCTCACCTTGGGTCAGCGTATCGTTATTCTCAGGATAACCCGGTTCGCCGCGATGGTCGCAAGAACGGCAGAGATAGACCAACAACAGGATGATGATCAAAATGGGAAGGACAAGGAAGAGAAACACTCTTCTCCAATTAATTCGTTTCCAATTCATAAGCAAAAAACAAAAAAGAGGGTGAAAAAAGACTCACCCTCTTATAACGTCAAAAAGTCAAAAATATTATTTCTTGGCTTGTTCGTAGCCAGCGTGGAGTGCCTGCATGTTTTGTTCGACCACTTCGGCGCCCTTATTGCCGAAGATATGGCTGATAGCCTCTTCGACCTTGCCCAGTTCGATGTCGAGATAAGGCACGGTAGCACCGAGGAGCACCATATTGGGACGCGCTTTGATGGCTTTGGCGATTTCGGTCGCGTTGAAGCTCACCAGGTTCTTGATTTTTCCCAGTTCGGCGTTGACTTTCTCCATATCGGGATAGTTCTGGATATTGACGAAAGGCTCGTTGTTGGTGATGATCCAGCCGTCTTTAGCGAGCCAGGGCAGATAGCGGAGGGCTTCCATAGGTTCGCTGGAGAGGATGATGTCGGCATGACCTTCGGGGATGACGTCAGCGAAAATCTCCTCGCTGGAGAGACGCAGGTGAGAGAACACCGATCCACCGCGTTGTGACATGCCATGGATCTCAGACTGTTTCAGGTTCAGGCCCATATTCAAGGCAGCATCCGAGATGATTTTGGCCACAGAGACAATGCCATCACCGCCAACGCCGCATAATACGATATCTTTTTTCATTTTTATTTCGATTTTGAGGGAGACGCCATGGTATGACGTCTCTACGGGTTATTATTTTTTCAAATGTTTTTTCAATTCGACGATACAGGTACGGTGCGGGATGATGACCGAGACGCCGTTATAGTTCACCTCCTCTTCGATGACGCGGACGTTTTCCTCATGGTGTTTCGGTAGCGGGATGATGTCGCGGATATGTTCAGGTTCGACGCCGAGGCCTTCGCAGATCTTGCGGATCTTGTTGTTGGCTGAGGAAGGCTGGCCACCTGTCATGGCGGTGATGTCGTTATCGAGGATCATGACCACCACGTTAGCTTTTTCGTTGACGCAGTCGAGCAGTCCTGTCATGCCACTATGTCCGAAGGTGCCGTCGCCGATGACTGCCACAGCCGGGAAGATACCCACTTCGCTGGCTCCTTTAGCCATGGTGATGGAGGCACCCATACAGACCGTGGTTTGGATAGCACCCATATTGAAGCCCAAGGTATAGCAACCGATGTCGCCGAACACCTTGCCACCTTTATGGTTAGCCATCACCTCGTTGAGGGCGGTATAGCTGTCGAAGTGCGGGCAGCCTTGGCACAGCGCGGGCGGACGGGCGGTGACCACATCGGGGATGCTGAATTCAGCTTGGGCTTTCATGCCAAGGGCTTTGGCCACTTTTTCGGCATTCAGCTCGCCATCGCGGCGGATGGTCTCATCGAGACGACCCATGACTTTCTTGCCTTTGCCAAGGAAACCTTTGATATGTTCTTCCACAAAGGGCTGTCCGTCTTCAAGCACCAGGATCTCATCCACTTCCTCATACAGTTTGTTAATCATGTTGTATGGCAGCGGATACTGGGTGATCTTCACCACGGGATAAGGGCATTTGCCACCGGGGAAGTTCTCCATCAGGTAGTTATAGGCGATGCCAGTGGTGATGATGCCCAGCTTTTTGTTTTCGCCTTCGATGAATTTGTTGTAGCCCGAGGTCTCCGAAGCCTTAGTAAACGCCGGTTGTTTGTCGATCAGCTCTCTATAGAGTCTTTTGGCGTTGGCTGGGAGGAGGACGAACGACTTAGCGTCAGCGGGTTCAGTGAGTTCGTTCTGTTTGCGGACGGGTTTACGCACCACGCCAGCGCGGCTGTGAGCCAGACGGGTGGGGATGCGGTAGAGCACCGGGGTGCCCAGGCTCTCGCTAAGTTCGAAACCGAAATGAACCATATCGTAAGCCTCTTGTTGGTTGGAGGGCTCCAGCATGGGGATCATTGCCCAGTGACCATAGAAGCGGCTGTCTTGCTCGTCTTGAGAAGAGAACATGCTGGGGTCATCGGCCACCACGACGAGGACGCCTTTGGTGCCGATGATGGCCGCGTTCATGAACGGGTCGCCGCAGACATTCAAGCCCACATGTTTCATGCAGGTCATAGCGCGCTTACCAGCGTAAGCCACACCGATGGATGCCTCGAGAGCCGTCTTCTCGTTGGCGCACCAGTTGGCGCGGACACCGAGTTCCTTGGCCTGTTTCGATTTCATAACATATTCCGTGATTTGTGTCGAGGGCGTGCCTGGATAGCTGTTGATGGCACTGCCTCCTGCATCGATGAAGCCTTGAGCAATGGCCTCATCTCCGAGTAACAATAATTTCTCCATTCTGTAATTTTATGTGTTATGATACTACATTCTTTAAATGCCAACGTACAAAGATAGGAATAATTGCCGCACGAACAAACAATTTTTCGATTCAGAATAAAAAAAACAGCACTTTTTGGAATAAATTTTGAATAAAATAAACTTTTCGTGTAACTATTTTGCGGTTTTTACGTTTTATATAGAAAAATAGCGACTATGAGCAACAACAAACGACTTGAAAGAGACCTCCGCAGCAAAGCCATCGGGGGTGTCTGCGCCGGATTAGGCAACTATTTCGACATGGATCCTGCCTTTTGGCGGGTCTTGTTCTTCCTGATGTTCGTCTTCGGTGGTTCCGGACTGCTGATCTACCTCATCCTTTGGGTCGTCATGCCTTCCAAGAAGAGCTATGCGACGGCCGAGGGCACGATAGACCAAATCGTCAACACCGAAGGGAGCCCTGACCCTAAAACAAGAAATGGAAACATGGTCGCGGGCTTGGTTCTCATTGGCCTCGGCGTGTTGTTCTTGGTGGGACGTTACATCCCCGAAATCAACTGGCACACCGCCTGGCCCATCCTTCTCATCATCCTTGGACTTGTTCTCATCATCCCAATAAACAGCAAGAAAAATGAAAAGTAAGAATTTATTCATAGGCATCCTGGTTCTTTTCACAGGAGTCATCGCCTTGTTAGCCACTCTTCACGTCTTTGAATTCCATTGGTCTATCTTTTGGAGACTCTGGCCGATGGCATTAATCATCTGCGGCATCGCCATACTCCCTTTGAATGAATATGTGAAATCAGCCATCTTGTTGGCCGCCCTTGGCGCAGGATGTTTACTGTATCACGCTGAAAACCGGCACTACCAGGGCAACGCCATCACCCGTTTCTTCAACAGGCACACATCGGTCTGGGACTGGGATGACGATGACCAGGACCTCGATGACGACGAGGACGACGACCAGGACTGGGAGTCTGCTGGCACACAACATTTCTCCGAGCCGTTCAACGAGGTCAGCAGGGCCAGCATCGACATCGATTTTGGCGCGGGTGACCTCAGCTTAGGCGCGCCCTGTGCCGAACTCGTCAAAGCAGATATCGAGAGTAACTTCGTGAAATACAGCTTCAGGAGCGAACGGGGTGATGACATGACCTCCATCTATCTTAGCGGGAAAGGTCATATCAAAAAAAACAAGAAAAGCAATGAAAACGACCTCAGGTTGTCGCTATGCACACAGCCTGTTTGGGATTTCAACTTAGATATGGGCGCCGCGGATGCCGAATTGGATTTCTCACCCTACCGCATGGGATCTATCGAGATTAACGGAGGAGCCTGTGACCTTGACCTCCGGTTAGGCGACCATGACTGCGACACCAAACTCGTTATCAATACTGGAGCTTCCGACATCGACATCAAAGTGCCCGCCAGCCTCGACTGCCAAATCTATGTCAAGTCAGCCATCACCGAGAAGGACTTCCAGGGATTCGAGAAAAAAGAACGTGGCCTTTGGCAGACACCGGGATTTGGACAAGGACAACACCAGATCCTCATCGAGCTGAGCTGTGCCGTCTCCGAGTTATCCGTGATACGATATTGATTTTTTTGCGTGAGTGCCAAATCTTTTTTGTATCTTTGCAGATTCATTTTATTTAGCAATTATGCAAAGAACACTCATTTATCGCTTACTACTGCTCTTCACGCTATTTGGAGCCACTACATTTGCCATCGCCCAAAACAACGACATCAAAGGATTCGTTTATGAAGAATCCACCGGCGAGCCGGTGATGTTTTCCAATGTCTTTCTCAAAGGAACCACGCTGGGCTGCTCGACGAACGAGAACGGCTATTTCAACATCACCCGCATCCCCGACGGCAAATACGTGTTGGTTGTCACCTGTATCGGATACGACACCCTTACCGATAACATCACCCTCTCCAAGGGACAGTCCATCAACAAGAAATACACGCTGAAGGAAACTCACACCACGTTGGAGACTGTGAGCATCACGGCTGACAAGATAGAGGCCCGGACAGAGACCAAGACCTCTGTGATTACCGTGACGCCACGAACCATCAACCGAATTCCCAGTGTGGGAGGCCAGGCCGACCTTGCCCAATACCTTCAAGTGGTGCCAGGTGTCATCTTCACCGGTGACCAAGGCGGACAGCTTTATATCCGTGGCGGCTCACCAATCCAAAACAAGGTACTGCTCGACGGCATGGTTGTCTATAATCCCTTCCACTCCATCGGCCTCTTCTCCGTCTTCGACACCGACATCATCCGCAACGCCGAGGTATATACCGGAGGATTCGGAGCGGAATACGGCGGACGCATCTCCTCCGTGATGGACATCACCACCCGCGACGGCAACAAAAAACGCTGGGGCGGCAAGCTGGGCGCCAGCTGCTTCGGAGCCAAGCTGACACTTGAAGGACCCATCGTGAAAGCAAAGACCAACAACGACGCCGCAGTTACGTTCGTGTTATCCGCCAAACACTCCTATCTCGAAAAGACCAGCAAACTCCTTTATCAATATGCCAACAAGGACGGTTTGCCGTTCAATTATTCAGACCTCTACAGCAAAGTCTCCATCAACGCCCCGAATGGCTCTAAAGTCAACGTGTTCGGATTCTCCTTCAACGACCAAGTGAACAACTACAAGGCGTTGTCTGACTTCAGCTGGAACTCCTGGGGCGCGGGGGCCAACTTCTTGATTATCCCTGGCAAAGCACCCGTAATGGTGGAAGGAAACATCGCCTATTCGAGTTACATCGGGCGCATGAAAGAGCACAACAGCTCCGACCGCTACAGCAAAATCGATGGCTTCAACATGGGGTTTAACTTCAACTATTTCCTCGGAAAGAACACCTTAAAATATGGTATTGAGGTCCTCGGATTCTCAACAGACTATCTGACTTACAGCAACTACGGACACTATCGCATCGAGGAGACCAATTACTCCACGGAGATTGGCGCCTTTGCCAAATACAAGATGGTGTTCGGCAATTTCCTGTTTGAGCCGAGTCTGCGTTTCCAATACTACCCCGCTTTCAGTGCGCCTTCATTGGAGCCCCGTGTCGCTTTCAAGTATAATGCCAATGACAGACTGCGTTTCAAAGGAGCGGCAGGACGTTATACGCAAGACTTTGTGGCAGCCACCTCCGACCGCGATGTCGTCAACCTGTTCTACGGCTTCTTGTCGGGAGTCACCAACGTCCCGAAACAATTCGATGACAGGAGGATTAAAACCAGCCTTCAGAAAGCCAACCATTATGTGTTAGGCGTGGAGTTTGATGTCACCGACAACATGACCATGAATCTGGAGAGCTACTGGAAACAATTCATCCAGCTAACCAACCTCAACCGTAACAAGATGTATCCTGACAACGAAGACAACGCTACGGTCAACGAATTGATAAAGAAGGACTTCATGTTGGAATCAGGCGATGCATACGGGTTTGACCTCTCTTTGAAATATGAGAACAAAAACTGGTATTTGTGGACCGTGTATGCGTTAGGGTTCGTCAACAGGAACTACGAGAAATACAACAACAGCACCGGCGAGATTAATATGGTTTCGTACCAGCCCCATTTCGACCGTCGGCACAATGTCAACGTCATCCTGACTTATACGGCAGGTGACCAACGGCAATGGGAATTCAGCGGACGATGGAACTTCGGCACAGGATTCCCCTTCACGAAGATCCAAGGTTATTATGAGTTCCTGTCATTCCAGGACGGCATCAACTTCGACTACACCACCACCAATGGTGAGATAGGCGTGCTGTACGGAGATCTTAACAAAGGCCGTCTTCCTGCCTACCATCGTCTGGACCTCGACATCAAACGTCGGTTTTTCTTCAGCGAGCACACCTCTTTGGAGGCTGACTTCAGCTTGACCAACGTGTATAACCGCGCCAATGTCTTTTATGTGGACATCATCACCAGCGAAGTTGTGAACCAGCTGCCCATTCTTCCATCCCTCGGTCTGACCCTCACTTTCTAAATCACCATGTCATGAAACATCCAATCCTTCTCCTTTTTGTTTTCCTTGCCACTTTACAGGGCATTGCCCAAAAACCCGCAGCATACACCACCAACGATGTCATGCAGCTCTATACGACGATGCAAGGCGAATACAGCGCCATGCTGACCGATTCCACCTACGTGACACTGCATCTGACCCCCATCTGGGAGCGCGAGGAGAATCCCTACCGCTGGCTTTATCTTGAAGTGGTAAAACAAGAGACCCAAGACATCGTGGAACAGAAAATTGTGGAAATCGTCCCTCACTCGAGCATCACCTTTGACGTGGTGGTACACGACCTCAAGCATCCAGAGGTGTTCGTGGGGAAATGGGGGAATCCCTCTTTTTTCGACGGCTATAACAACAGCATCCTGAAAGGGAAAAGCAAATTCCTGTTTTTAAAGACCAAAGATTACGAATACCAAACCAGTTTTAGCCGCAGGAAATCGTTGAAGTGCATCCCTAAAGGAGACCGTGTCCATTTCAAGTTCGCACAGGAAGACCAACGTCTTTATCTCAAGCGCCTGCTCAACAAATCAAGCAAGCTGACTGAGGTTATCTTTTTCAAAGTCCCGAACGACTAAGTTTAAACACCCAAGCGGCGGATGAGGTAAGATCCTGGTATTTCAAATCAGAGGTCCGGATAATCAGTTTTCCGTCACGATACTCCCAGGGGAGATCTTTGACAGTGCCTAAGAGTTTCACTTTCATCGCCGGGTCTGGTTGATCGAGCTGCAACACCAACGAGTCCTGAGGGTAGTCCAATGCGATGGCATACAAGTTACCGTTCTTTTGGGTATAGCACACACGGGGTTGTTCACAGATATAGGATGCCTTCAAGCCTTGCGTAGGCAGATTGGGTCCCATTTGGAAACCTTCCATGATTTGTCTGGGCATCTTCTCTGACGACCAATAGAGATGGATGCTGGCCTCAAGATCGTCTTCCACATAAAACACTGAGATCTTATGCTGGCCAGCAGAAAGATGAATCGAGCCCAAAGGCAGTTTTCGAGCGTCCCCGATAACCTCTTGGTCATCAATCAGCAACCTTGCCTGGAAATCAGTTTCAATCTCGAAGGTGTAGTTATCCTCCAGACAGAAGAAGACGCCTTGCCAATGCGCTTGGAAATGGTCGCAGCTGATGGCAGGGTCCGGAGCGTTACGTTTCCAGTCGAAATCGATTTTTGCATCGCTTCGCGAGACAGTCACCATTTTCATTTCATAAAACTTTTTGTAGGGGAGGGTTCCATAGATGGCTTCGCCGTTGATATCGAGCCATCTGCCAAGATCGACCAGGCGTTCTTGTTGCAGCAGCGGGATTTTACCATCGGCAGCGGGACCCACATTGAGTGTCATGCCACCGCCAGCAGCTACCAGCACGCAGAAATGGCGAATCAGTTCGTCAGAGGTCAAGTAATTCTCCAAAGGCTCGTTACGGTTGAGGCCGAAGGAGCGTCCCAAGCCCCGGCATTCCGCCCAGGGACGGTCGGTGAGGGTGATACCCGCACTGTATTCAGGCGTGCGGAAGCCATGTTGCTGCCCGTTGCCCCAACGGTCGTTGACGATAGCCTCCTCTCCCACTGTGTTATAATACCATGAAATCAGCTCCGTGGCGTGCCACTGCTCCGCGCTGTTTCGCCATTCCCCATCGGTGAAAAGCACCGTAGGCTTATAGGTCGTGACCAACTCTTTAAGCTGGGGAATCATGTGCGTGTCAACGTAAGTAGCAATGGAATCGTCAGGATCAACATACCAGCGGTGAATATCGCTCTTCCATTCCGGAAGAGAATAATAGAAACCCATCTTCAAGCCCTTGTTACGCACCGCCTCGGTGAGTTCGCCGCAGATGTCGCGACGGGGGCCGGTCTCCACGGAGTTCCAACCTGGCGCATATTGGCTCGGCCACAAGCAATAGCCATCGTGATGCTTGGATACAAGCAATACATATTTCGCGCCGGACTTCTTGAACAGTTCCGCCCATTCTTCAGGATTCCAAAGCTCAGCTTTCCACATCGGGACGAAATCCTCATAACGGAAGTCCTTGCCATAGATGCGTTCCTGAAACGCCTGGCGGTCATCGTTGGTCATCAGGCCTCGGTAATACCATTCGGCATAGCCTTCTTTGCTGGCGAAGGCAGGCACCGAATAAACACCCCAATGGATGAAGATGCCCAATTTGGCATCAGAAAACCACTGCGGGTAACCCCGTTGGTTGATGGATTCCCAGGTGGGGAGGACTTGAGCAGACAGATTGATGGAGGCGAAGGCCAATACAAGAAGGATGATGATGCGTTTCATGGATCAATGATTTGGGACAAAAATAAAAAAAATAGAGACGCAATGCATTGCGTCTCTATAGATTATTTGATATAAAGCTGAATTACAGGGTGTAATACAGTCTAATTGACGGAGCGGCGAGGTCACATTTCATGACAAAACCGTTGCCGGATTGAAAGATAGGATCACTCTCGAAGCCATGGTCAAATCCGAGATATCCGAAACGGAAAGCAGCGGTGAATTTCTCAGTAGCCTGCCAAGCAATACCGGGGCGGAGGAAAACGCCGTATGCACCTTTGGCATCCAACAGACCGAAGTCACCAGTAAGGTCAACAAACAAAGAGAACTTGTGACCGATAGTACCACCCACATAACGGATGTAGGGTTCAAGGACCAATGCGTTAGTAGAAATACCACCAGCTTTGGCAAAAGCATAGTCAGCACCAAGAGCGAGGGTCAAAGATGTGTTCGGAATCATGTAACCAATTTCCGGAGCGATTTCAAAAGTGGTTAAACCCTTTTCAGCACGGGCACCGACACCGCCACCAACCCAAACTTGGGCGTTAGCTGACATGAAACCTGCAAAAACGATTGCGAGAACTAAAGCTAATTTTTTCATTTTTGATTTGATTTTAATTAAACAATTATTGAATTAGGATTATTTTTCAATGAACGCAATAATGTCACCTTTGGCGACCCGTTTGCCTTGTTGGGCGGTTGCCTCGACAATTTTTCCGGGCCACAGGGCGTAAACAACTTCCATGCCATGATCGCTGTTGATGGCGCATAAAATATCACCTTCCTTATAGACCTTGCCTGGAGCGGGAGCGATGCTCTTGTCATCGAAATCGACTTCCCACATCACGACACCGCTGACGGGAGCGATGACTGGCTCAGCATTGGGATGGCGCAAGGCGCGAAGATCCGGGATTTTGGCTTCACCGCCAGCCTTTTCAAACTTCGCCTTCATCTTGGCTTCCAGTTCTTGGTTGAAACGGCGTTTGGCCTCGCCCGACTTGTACTCACGATATTGTTTTTCATGCATGGCAAACTCGAACAGCTCTTCGTCATCCTGGCCACGGTCCCAGCCCTCTTTCTTCATCTCCTCGATAAAATGCGGCAAGGCGTTAGGATAGTTATCCTGCGGGTTCCCGGTGAAAAACTTCAAGCCTTTCTTCTTGGCGAGTTCCACAATCTCAGGGGCGAGGGTGCCAGGCAGCTTACCAGCCTTGCCCAGGATCATATCCCAAGCCGCCGGGTCGATGGAATTCTCATAACGAGGCTCACCTTTGCTGAGTGCGAAGAGGTTCATCAAGGCGATGTTCTTGGTATATTGGCTGAACGGGGTGACCAAAGGCGGGTTGCCGAGTTTAGGCCAGATATCCTGCACCTCTTGGAACAGTTCAACCAGCATCTCGTCCTCGGTGAGTTCCGGCAAACCTTCTTTCTTGCGGTTCATGTTGATAGCGGCATGTACCGGCTTAAGGTCAGCCATGAGGGAACCCATCATGCCACCTGGAAGGCCGCAGCCCAGCAGCAGCGAGTTGATGTAACGGTTACGCGGGTCGATCCAGTAACCGAGGAAGTCATCAATGAAGCTTTGCGTCATGCTTCGGGCGGCCATATAGGTCTTCATGTCGATGTCCTTCACGAGGAAACCGGCATCTTTCAGCATGGCTTGCACGCTGATGACATCGGGATGGACCGTACCCCAGGAGAGCGGTTCCATGGCCACATCGACATAGTCGCAACCAGCCTTACAGACCTCAAGCATAGAGGCCATGGAGAGGCCCGGGGTAGTGTGGCCGTGATATTGCACCTTGATTTCAGGGTGTTGTTTCTTGATATGTTCGACGATACGTCCCAAGCTGACCGGACGGCCCACGCCAGCCATGTCCTTGAGGGCGATCTCTTTGGCACCAGCCGCGATGAGCTGGTCGGCAATTTTCATATAATACTCGGCGGTATGCACCTGCGAATAGGTGATACTCATGGCGGCTTGCGAGATCATGCCTGCCTCGTTGGCCCATTGGATGGAGGGGATGATGTTACGCACGTCGTTAAGGCCGCAGAAGATACGGGTGATATCCACACCTTGTGCTTTCTTCACCTTATACATTAGTTGGCGCACATCGGCGGGGACGGGATTCATGCGCAAGGCGTTGAGGGCACGGTCGAGCATGTGACACTCGATGCCACCCTTATGCAAGGCCTTTGTAAAAGCACGAACAGAGGGATTAGGGTTCTCGCCATAAAGCAAGTTCACCTGCTCGGCGGCTCCACCGTTAGTCTCCACACGGTCGAAGCAACCCATGTCGATAATCAGAGGGGCAATCTGCTCCAGTTGATCCTTACGTGGCACATATTTTCCTGACGACTGCCACATGTCGCGATATACCAGGCTGAATTTTACTTCTTTTTTCATAGCAGTGATTCCTGACCTCTTGCAAAGATAGGAACTATCTCCTTATATAAAAATAAAACTTTTCAACAATTACCGTTTTTCAGCGTGTTTACGGGTTCTTTTGCGGTCTTTTGCCCACAAACCATACACTTCACTCACGTTGCCAGCGGTAGTGAAAGCCTTGATTTCATTATTATCGAGATAAGCCATCAGTGCGGAGAACTCATCGTTGGTGAGCAAAGCCTCCAGCTCGATTGACTTCTCGTTGGTATAACCACCAATCACCTCATAGAGCGTGCAGCCACGATCGAGGTCATCGATGATGAAACGGCGGATACGGTCATAGTCCTTCGACACGATGCAGACACGCTTGCGTTGGTTGAGGTTAGCGGTGAACATATTCACCACCATGCCATTGATCCAAGTAGCGATAAGGCCGATGATCACCATCTGGAAAGGGTTGATGGCGAAAGCGGTGAGGCAGATGATGGCACCCGCCACGCTGACCGACTTACCCATGTCGAAATGCAAGTATTTGTTGACGATCTTGGCAAGGATGTCGAGTCCACCCGTGGAGGCGTTGATGGAGAACATCAGCGTTTGGGCGGCGCTGAGGATAATCACACAGCAGAGCAGGTCGAACCAAGGGTTACCCATCACGGAATAGGCCGAGCTGGCATCCACACCCATATTAATCAAGTAATCGTTCGGGGTAGCCAGGTTTTCCCAAGGATACACCCACTCGCACACCTTGGTCAAGGGACCGAGGATCAAGGCGCAATAGACTGTTTTCAGGCCAAATTCCTTGCCGATCAGGAGGTAAGCCAAAATCAGCAAGATGGCGTTAATCACAGTAATCATCATCGACAGGCTGATGTTAATGCCCATACTGTTAAAGATGTTGGTCAACACGATGGAGAGACCGGAGATGGAACCCACGATCAGCTTGCTGGGAACCAAGAAATAATAGACGCAGATAGCCGTCATCACCATGCCGAGGGTCATAATAATCAGCTCAATCCAGAACTTCTTGCTGACCAAGGCTTGGCCAATTTCTTTCAAAATGTCATTTATCTTACTCATAAATGATTGAATAATAAGTTTTTAAATAATATAATAACGCTCGTTTTTGCGGCGGCAAAGGTCGGAATCTTTTTTGAGATAAAAAAGTGTTTTTGTGTTTTTCTATCAGTTCACTGCTCTATCGAGCGGAAGGACAAAATTTAATTTTGAGACGAGTGCTTATTAATGTTATATTATTAATACAGTAAAAATAATTTATTTTCGATTTATATATTGATAATTGAAATATTTTATATATTTGCAAGCGAAACATAAAAGTAGAATTTAATGAAAAACCTGCAAAACAACAACTTAAAAAATGACTGGCCGATGGTTGCCTCTTTAGAAGAAGATGCTTATCTTTGCTCAATTATTACCAAAGAAATGAGTGAAGAGTCTGTATTTACTGGAATTGACGATGAGGAAATGGCATTGAAGCCTTATACTAGAGAAGAACTCCTTGAGATGGCCGAAACCGGCAGAAAACAAATCGCCGAAGGAAAGTACTTCACGACGGAGGAAGTGCTTCAAGATTGCGGTTATATCATTTCTAAGAACGAAGTGGTATGAGAGTCGTTTGGTCATTAGAAGCTCACGACCAATTACGACAAGCGGCAGATTTCATAGAGAATAGATTCGGTAAAAGTTCCAAAACAAAATTCTTGGACGACATCTACCATGTTGTTCCTTTAATGAGTAAACACCCGTATCTCGGAAAAGAAGAACCCTTATTGGAAGGGGCTTCCGTCGTTTATAGAAGTTTGGTTGTTGGTCGGTTAAACAAATTGGTTTACCATATCAACGGCAACATCATCGAAATTGTTGCCTTGTGGGACACCCGACGTGAACCTAAGAAATTGGCTGAGAGGGTAGAATAGGACACAGACAAGTAGGCTTTTTTATAAAAGTTGCCAGGCGGGGTTGGGTGGCGCACTCTCGTGGTCGATCAGAACAAAGGTTACTTCTGACGCGAGGAGCACACTGCCCGGACGGGTAGGCCACGGAACCGGTTATGGAAGCTGAACATGAAGTAGTCGTTCGAAAAGAATAAGAAGAACCACGCGTCGAGCGGTTTGCCGCAAAGCGAACTCGACCAGTAGATCGCCCACGCTATGGGCAAAAATATTAATACGTTTTAAATAATTTTATTTCAATTTATATACTGATATTTCAAATATTTTATATCTTTGCAAACAAAACATAAAAGTAGAGTATTATGAAAAGCTTGCAAAACAACAACTTAAAATTTGATTGGCCGATGGTTGCCACTTTAGAAGAAGATGCTTACCTTTGCACAAATCTTACCAAAGAAATGAACGAAGTGACATCGCTGAACAAACCCGATAACGAAAACCTGAAGCCCTATTCCATGGAAGAGATATACGCCATGATTGAAGAATCAGAGCGTGATTTTGAAGCCGGAAGGGTTTATACTACGGAAGAAGTATTGGATTACTGTAAAAAAGGGCTGGCACAATTGAAGAAACCATGATTATTACCTGGTCTCAGAAAGCACGTGAATCTGCCAGCGAAATTTCGATTTATATTTTTTCAGAATTCGGCTCGAAAGCGAGCAATAAATTCTTTCAAAGCATAGAAAAGACCATTAATGTTTTAAAGTGTAATCCCTTTGCTGGTAGAATTGAGCCATTATTATGTGGTTCAAAAAACGAATACAGAAGCCTAGTCGTAAACAAGATTAACAAACTCGTTTACCGTATTGAAAATGACACTATTGTGATAGTTGCCTTGTGGGACACCCGACGTGAACCTAAGAAATTGGCTGAGGGAATGGAATAAGAGAGGGTCTTTTCCGGTTTTTCAACAATTATCCTTATTTTTGCAGTCAAATAACAAGCGATGACACTCCTCGACTGGCTACCGATCACGAAGAAAGAAACCGACCTGCGCGGGTGGGATGAGGTGGATATTGTGTTCGTCACGGGTGACGCCTACGTGGACCATCCCGCTTTTGGCGCTGCGGTCATCGGGAGGATGCTGGAACATGCTGGTTTTAGGGTGGCTCTTATCCCCCAGCCCAACTGGCGAGATGATTTAAGGGACTTCAAGAAATTCGGCAAGCCACGGCTCTATTTCGGGGTTTCCGCCGGCTGCATGGACTCGATGGTGAACCACTACACCGCCAACAAAAGGCTGAGAAGCAACGACGCATACACCCCAGGCGGGGAAGCAGGGTTCCGACCCGACCGTGCCAGCGTGGTCTATAGCAACATCCTCAAACAACTTTACCCCGATGTGCCCGTGGTGATTGGCGGTATCGAAGCCTCGTTACGCCGCGTGACCCATTACGACTATTGGGACGACTGCCTGAAACCCAGCATCTTGGTGGATTCAAAAGCCGACATCGGAGTGTATGGCATGGGCGAATACACCATGGTGGAGATTGCCAAAGCCCTCCAACAAGGACGCAAAGTCAATGAACTGACCGATATCCAGCAGACTTTCTTCCTGCAAGACAAGACACAGCCTCTGCCCGAGTTTAAGGGCGAGACCATCGAACTTGTCTCCCATGAAATATGCTTAAAAGACAAAAAACGTTACGCCTCCAACTTCAAACATATTGAAGAGGAGTCGAACAAGAAACACGCTGCCAGACTGGTCCAAGAGGTCGGTCGAGAGCGAGTCATCATCAATCCTCCCCTACCCACCTTTACTACGGAACAAATTGATGCCTCCTTTGATTTACCTTATACGCGACTGCCCCATCCCAAGTATGCCAAGCGCGGTGCCATCCCGGCCTATGAAATGATCAAGCATAGCATCAACTTACACCGTGGATGTTTCGGCGGCTGCGCTTTCTGCACCATCTCGGCCCATCAAGGCAAGTTTGTGGCCTCGAGAAGCAAGGAATCCATCATGCGCGAGGTGGAGCAGGTGACTCAGATGGAGGACTTCAAAGGCTATATCAGCGATTTGGGCGGGCCTTCGGCTAACATGTACCGGATGCATGGCAAGGACGAAAAGCTCTGTGAGAAATGTGTCCGTCCTACCTGCCTACAACCCACCGTATGCAAAAATCTCAACACCGACCATCATCCTTTGATTGAGATTTACCAAGAGGTGGATAAGCATCCCAAAGTAAAGAAAGCCACGGTAGGCTCCGGCATCCGCTATGACCTCTTCCTGCACGACTGCACCCCCGAGGAAAACCAAGCCATGGGTTATGACGAGTATTTCCGGCAACTGGTGACAAGACACGTCAGTGGGCGGTTGAAGGTGGCCCCCGAACACACCAGCGACGCTGTGCTGAAGCTGATGCGCAAACCCAAGTTCGAGATGTTTGTCAAACTCAAAAAGAAATTCGACTACCTGAATGAAAAAGAACATCTGAACCAACAGCTCATCCCCTATTTCATCTCCTCGCATCCCGACTGTTATCTGGAAGACATGGCCGAATTGGCCGTGAAGACCAAACAATTAGGTTATCATTTGGAGCAAGTGCAAGACTTCACTCCCACCCCGATGACTTTGGCCACAGAGATTTACTATTCCGGTTACAATCCCTACACCTTGGAACCCGTGTTTTGCGCCAAGACCAAAGAGGAGAAACTTGCCCAACAGCGTTTCTTTTTCTGGTACAAGCCCGAGAACCGCGAGTGGGTGAAGTCGATGTTACGGAAAATCGGGCGACCGGAATGGATGAAAGCGTTGTTCAAGTAAGACCTTATATGTTTTATTTGACAAAACATCAGGCCTTATGGGGCAAAACCCTCTAAATTCTAAATTCTTAATTCTTAATTCTTAATTCTAAAAAATTTCTTACTTTTGCCGCAAATTTCAAAATAAAGTATTTTTACCATGAAAAAACATTTTTTGGGAGTCGTCGTGCTCCTGGCTGCATTAGTCATGACTGGCTGCGGCAACAAGAATCAGAAAAAAGAAAACACCAACGAACAAACCGCCACTGAAGTGAAAGAAGAGAAACACAACCACATGCTCATCATCGTGGATCCTCAGATCGACTTCACCACAGGCAGCTTAGCTACCGCCAAAGGTCCTGAGGCCATGGATTATCTCGCCAAAGCTGTTGAAAACGGTGCTCTGAAAGCTTACGACTGGGTGATTGTCACTCAAGACGCTCATCCGGAAAATCACTGCTCCTTCGTGAAACAAGGCGGTGTGTTCCCGCCCCACTGTGTGCAAGGCACTGAAGGCATGAACGTTTACCCTGCTCTGCAAGACGCTCTGAACAACAGCGGCCACGGCGACATCCATTACATGACCAAAGGCGACCTTCCCGAGAAAGAAGAGTTCAGCATCTTCCAAAACGCACAAAGCGGCGAGAAGCTGACCTCCATCATCAAAGAGATCGGTTTTGACGGCATCGACATCTGCGGCATTGCCACGGACTATTGCGTCTATGAGACGACCAAAGACTTGATGACTTTCTATCCCGCCAAACAAATCCGTATCGTCACCAACTGCCTGGCTGCCGTTGACGACAACGACACCAAACTGGCTGACCTGATGAAGGAAAGCGGTATTGAGGGGATTACCTTTTGAATTAATAATTAAGAATTTAGAATTTAGAGAGATTCCGGTTGGGGTTTCTTGGGGGGACAATGGGACGATTTAAAGCATTTTGTGAGCGAAAGAAGGTTGATTTGACCTGGAGAGCTTATTTTGTGGATGCCTTAGGTGCCATGGCATTGGGCTTGTTTGCCTCGTTGCTCATTGGCACCATCTTCCAGACCTTGGGCGACAAAACGGGATGGGATGCTTTTGTCACCATCGCCAAATATGCCAAAGCTGCCACAGGAGCCGCCATCGCGGTGGCCATCGCCTACAAGCTCCGCTGCGAGGGCTTGGTGCTGTTCAGCGCCATCGCCGTGGGTATCGCTGGCAATGAGTTAGGTGGTCCCATGGGGGCATACGTGGCTGTGCTGGTCGCCATCGAATTAGGCAAGATGGTCTATAAAGAGACGCAAGTCGATATCTTGGTAACCCCCGCCGTGGTAATCATCAGCGGGGTGCTGGTGGCCTTTGCCATCGGCCCCGCTATTGGCAGGCTGATGACCGCCTTGGGAGCTTTCATCGAGCACGCCACCCAGATGCAGCCCTTCCTGATGGGCATCATCGTCTCAGTGGTCATCGGCGCCGTGCTCACCCTGCCTATCAGCTCCGCCGCCATCTGTCTGGCCATCGGCTTGGGTGGCATCGCAGGAGGTGCAGCCACCGCCGGATGCTGCGCCCAGATGATTGGCTTCGCCGTGCTGAGTTTCAGAGAGAACCGCTGGGGAGGACTCCTCGCACAGGGTTTAGGCACCTCCATGCTCCAGATGGGCAACATCGTGAAGAACCCCCGTATCTGGATCCCTCCTACCTTGGCCGCTGCCATCACAGGACCTCTGGCCACCTGCGTCTTCCACCTGGAGAACATCCCGATTGGCTCCGGCATGGGCACCTGCGGACTGGTCGGACCCATCGGCATCTATACCGCCATGCCCGAAGGTGGCATGAATATGTGGATCGGCATGTTGCTCGTATGCTTTGTGCTTCCCGCTGTGCTTTCGTGGGCTTTCGGACTGATACTGCGTAAAATCAGCTGGATCAAAGACGGCGACCTTAAAATTGAGTGCTGATAAAGCCTCTCCCCCAACCCCTCTCCCGAAGGAGAAGGGAGGCTAAACGAGTATGAAGTATGAAACAGGTGCTGGACAAGATGGCTAAGTATTGCGCCTATCAGGAACGGTGTGTCAAGGATGTGACGGACAAACTGAGGTCTTTCGACATCCCGCAAGAAGCCAAAGACGAAATCCTTGCTTATTTGTTAGATAACCGTTTTGTCGATGATGAACGTTTTGCTAAAGCTTTTGTCAAAGGCAAGATCAATCAAAGTGGTTGGGGATTGAATAAAATCCGATTCCATTTGATACAGAAAGGAATAGATAAAGATATCATCGATGAAGCCTTGGCAGACACCGACGAAGAAACCTATCGCCAGCGACTCATCGAGATTTTAAAGATAAAAGCCAAGACCGTGAAGGCCGAAAACGACTTCGACAAAAAACGCAAACTCGCCGCATACGCCATGCAAAAAGGCTTTGAGGCTGATTTGGTTTGGGAGGCGTTGAAAGACCTCGACCATTAATCCATATTGAAATACCTCACCTGTTGCAACACGCCTTCAGGGACAGTCTCGTTCTCATCCAAATGGAGCAAAAGCACTTTGTCAGTGGATGCCTTTTGCCCGATTACCAACGCCTTGCGCTGCATAGCCCTCAAAACTTCATTCTGTTCAGTCCTCTCTTCGATGATTTGATCCACGGTCTTCTCACATTGCGAGACCATCTTGCTGGCCTGCCTGATGATTTTTCCGTATGAGATAGCGTCAAATCCCAATTCGGGAAGCGCGAGTGAAGCGTTTGCCATCTCCAACCCCATCAATGACATCGATGACTTAGCTGTTTTTCCGTCAGCGATGATTTTCTCGTTTTCAGCAATGATCGTATTGACAGACAATCGATTGCCGCGATTATCAACAAACGAAACAGCCTTGTAGGTCTCACCCTCGTCGCCTTGCAGATACGTTGTGGACAAGGAATAGGCCACACCTGTGCGCTGTTCGTATTTTTTAGTGGCCTTCCAAACGGCATCGCAATCTTTGAGATAATCGTCGATGTATTTGTTTTTGGTGAGTTTCGGCATCTGCCAAACGATGGGTTCCTCTTCTTTTTTCTGTTTCTCCTTCTTCTGTTTCTTGCTGGGTTTCGAGGTGTTAGCGGCAGTGTTTTTACCCTCATCCTTATTGGTTGTGTTGCTGAAATTTGCAGGCTGTTGGTAAGGATTCTTGCTCAGGGTCATGTCATATAGCACATACTGTCCGGAGCGCACGTCGCCACATTCCAGCCAAAACATCAACTGCTCACATTTATAGATCGGCACAGTAAAAGTGGTTGGTGCCATGTCGTCAGTGAGCCATATTTCCCCTACCCTCATACGGTCGGCGAAGACATCCAGCTTGACGGGCGGATGCGATTCCCCACCAAGCGTCTGCATCATCGGATCGACATAGACGGATTTGTTCGCCACGGTAAACGTGCAGGTCTCATATTCTTTAAAAACATTGAAGGCGGCTACCGACGACTGTTTGCCGTCCTGCATCAAATGCAGCACGTTACCGGCCTCATCCTTGACTCCCGCTGCCTTGCCGTCGACAGGTTTGCTGTTCCACGAGCTGGTGTTGATCACTGGAGTAACCCCTGTCAGGAACATCAGCACGGCATCGTCAAGCGTCACGTTTTCAAGGGACAAGGGGACATTGGCTTCGAGCATCACCCCTTTGTAAATCTTGCTTCCGTCTTTCATCTGGAAAAACTCCCGTTGCGAGGCTCCATTCTTAAAGCAATCGTTGAAATCGAAGTTAGTGAGCGAACTGAGATAACGTCCCACATAGTGGAAATAGGGGCGTTTGCATAGATCTATAAGGTCTGCGGTCTGCGGACATTCCGGCTTGGGGTGTACAAAGAGGTTGTTTGGCACCACAGGCCCACGGTACAAGACGACATCACCGATGCCGATATAGGTCTGCTTTTTCTTGCCCGTTCCAGGTTTGGCGAATGTCAGCGTACGGCATTTCCCGATAGGCAGCTCGAAACGTTGGTTAGGCCATGTGCAATGCACCTTCGCGTCGAGAATCAACTGGTCATCGGCATAGACTTGGATATTGTCGTCATCGAAGACACGGTGTTGTGTCAATGTTCCCGCCGTAAAACTCACCCAGTCGAACTCACCAGCCAAGTCGAACTTGTAATAGGCACTGATGTTGCCATCAAAGAACTTCTCGCCCGAGGTCAAGATGAAACCTTCACTGAATTGCTCGCCGCCCATCGAGAAGGTGTAATAGTCCGACTCTCCGTTGAAATAAGAGCTTTTGTAGTCCTTTATGCCTTTCACCGAGTAAGGAGGGATGTTGGAAACCATCTTGCAAGGACTTGGCAAAGTGGCAAGACGGTCCTTGGAAGCATTCACGATGCCTGGTGCAGGCACGGAAGCGTCACCTGTCGGATAGGCGTAGATGTCAACCACGCCGAACACGATGCCGCCACCGAACTCAGAAATGTCGTCAATGCTATGGAACGAGACAACGTTGACTCCTTCCACGTCAAGCACCACTTGCTCGGCCAGGTCTTTTTGGGTGACATGTTTCTCATAAAGTATCTTGCCATCGCCTTTTACGGTCAGCCATGCCGCTGCACCAGAACTCTGGTTGTCACGCGGGCCAACGATGAACGACAGCTTGTCATGTTTCTGCTGCAGCCAGAAATAGGCCCAGGCCGTGTTGTTGCCGGATAGGGCTTGGTTGGCCGTGAACTCCAGCCCCGACGTATAGGTCACCCTGTTCAAGCTTATGTCTTTCGTCTTGTGACAGTCTTCCACGTCCTTGTCCGTGATGGCGGCCACCCATCCGCTATGCCGGATATAATGCGGGAAAAGCTGCTCCACGAGTTGGACTTTTTTCCCGTTATGGATATTCTCAAGTGGCATCCGGGTCGGGACAGGCTGCTGTCCGGATTTCCATAATTTCACGGCGCCAAAGCCAAGGTCAGTCGAGCCATGCGGCAGGTCGAAGCGAATCTTGTCGATGCCACTGACGTCAACAATGTATTCTTTTGGCGCATCATGGTCACGGATGACCTGGTCGAAAATCTTCTGTCCATCGCCTTTGATAGTCAAGATGACATCTCTGCCGTCGCTCGCCGAGTTGGGGCTGTATTTACCCCCCGGCCCCACCACGAAGCTCAGCTTCGAATAGGCCCCTTTCAGGCTGAATTCGACGTAGCCTGTCTTAGTGCCATCGATCAATCCTCCTTTGCCCGTCTTCAGCGAGAACCCACCTTTGTAGTTGTAAATGGCAATCTTCAAATTTTGGGAGCCTTTGGTCGGGTATGCCTCGTAAAGGTACGAATCTGTGGGCTGATAAACGTCGGTCAAATAAGTTTGTGCATTTGCCAAATTACTGAAAACAAATAATATACAAAGCAATATAAAGAAACGCAAAGCCTTGTCTTTCATGGTAGTTATTTTACGTTATTTGTGTTGTTATCTTTATCATGATCTATAATTTCGCCAAGATGATTGAAACGTTGTCATACCCTCCTGCTTCACAAGCTTTTTCCTTGAGCTTCTCAGCAAGACCTTTTTCCATGGCTTCGGGGGTAATGCCTTCATTGAGCAACGCTTCTATCTCATCGTCGGTGAGCATGTCGGTGAGTCCGTCGGAGCAAATCAGGATCACATCGCCTTCGATAATCTTGTTGGTGATGTCGTCGGTGAGTATTGTGCCAGTGAGTCCGCCGCCAATGCAGTTAAGGAGCGCTTTGCTTGCCTGGGGATTGCCAGTGACACCTCGTTCCGTTTGGTCGTTGGTGAGTTGCCGCAACATACCGCCACGGAAGCGGTAGGTGCGGCTGTCGCCCGCATTGATGAGATAAATCTTGCCATAGTGCCAAACCACGCCCGTCAAGGTACATCCCATAGGTTTCAATTGTCCTTGATCAAAAGCAGCGTTGTTGAGTTTGTAGGAAATGTATTTGCCGGCCTCATTGATGTCGTCGCTAAAGGTGTTGGGTTGGATCTCGTTCATTGCGAACTGTTCCTTCATCTCCTCGAGTGTGATCTCGCTGGCTTCCTCGCCTTTTTCGTGGCCTCCCATACCGTCGGAGACCAGGAGGTAGAAGACCGCATTTTCCTGCACGTCAACAGAGAAATCCATGGCGTCGTCGCGGAGGAAGATTCCTCCGATGGAAAGGGCGTCTTCGTTGTTTTCGCGCACCATTCCCTTATTGCTTATCGCTTGTATATCTATCTTCATTGCACGTTGAAGTCTATGGTTGCTATGGTTAATGTATCGCCTATCCGTATGGGTGTTTCCATGCCAGTGGTAAGTCTTATGCCATTGACGAATGTACCGTTAGTGGAGCCGACGTCAATGACCACCCATCCTGTCGCTGTTTTTTTGAACATGCCGTGTCGTCCGGAGATATATTGGCATGAGGCGAATTCCGGGTAGATGCCCGATGTACGCCCGAACGGTCCCTCGCGGAGTGGCAGTGCCCAGCCGTTACCGACGATTTTGGTAGGTCCGGCTGGTGCCCTTGTTCCACTGATTGCCGTGCGTTGCGGTCCATCGTCAGGTTGAGGCTGCGGCGCCATATTTTGCGGTTGAGTATTTTGTGGTTGGGTATAGAACTGGGTCTGCGGTGATGTGTAGGCACCTGCCGTAGATGGGTTGGGCTGTTGCGGTGGTGGCGTTGTTGGTGGTGTCTGAGCCATGTTCCCGTTGAGATATTTCCTTCCGGGAACAAGGTCGCTGCCGCATACCGGACATTCGCGGGTACGGTTGGGTTTAGGGCGTTTGCAGTCGGGGCACCACATCAGTTCGGTGCCACATTGGTCGCAGAAAGCGCTGTCGTCGGGTATCATGGCCCGGCAGTTAGGGCATTGTATCATAACACATCCTCCATTTTAATCGTTTTACGTTCTTCAGCTGTAGGGTTGCCGCCTTCTT
>JAEEII010000247.1 GCA_016281295.1 Bacteroidales bacterium | reverse complement strand
AGCCATAGCTTTTATCATCCTGTTTGCTCTGGGCAAACTAATGCTGGCTACGGGTGATGTGACCTATATTGTGTTCTTCCTTTGGTATGGTGTGGATGGTGCTATGACCATTTTCCACCGCATTATGCTGCATGAGAACCTTGGGCAGGCACACCGTAAGCATGCTTTCCAGCTGATGAGCAATGAGCTGAATATGGGGCATGTGACAGTCACGATGATTTACACCATTGGGCAGTTGGCGGTATCGCTGGGATTTATCTATCTGTGCCCTGATACTGTGCTGGCGCACTGGATTTATCTTGTGGTGGCAGGATTGGTGCTGGCAGGGGCGTATGTGGTGTTTATGAAGAAGTATTATCATTTGCATGAGGAATACTTGGCTTCGCTTCGCTCGAGTGAAAAGTGAAGAGAGATGAAGATAACACAGGCAGTATTGGATAAGCTAACGGCAGAGGCTAAGGCTTCGCCAAGGTTGAGGATGAATTTGGATTTGAGGAATTCATCGGAAGACCAGAGTCAACGAATGCTGAATGCTATAGAGCCGGGGTCGGTCGTTCCCATACACAGGCATCAGAAGACATCTGAAACAGTGGTTTGCCTGAGAGGGCGGCTGGTGTGGGAGTACTATGATGAACTGGAAAGGACATGCACGGAGAGAATTGAACTGAGCCCGGGCGGTCCGGTGGTGGCACTGAATGTGCCGTGCGGACAGTGGCATACGGTGAAGGCGTTAGAATCTGGGTCTGTGATCCTGGAAGTGAAGGATGGACCATATGAGCCCCAAAGCCCTGCTGACATACTTGGATGAAGAGTCTTAACAATAACCAGCAGGCATTCTTTGAACTACTGAGAGCCGGTCTTTGGAATAAAGAGGCACGGCTCTCAAAGTATGGTGCCATCAATCTGAAGGAGATCTGCCGGATTGCGGAAGAGCAATCTGTGGTGGGGCTTGTGGCTGCAGGACTTGAGCACGTGATGGATGTGAAGCTTCCGAAAGAGGAGGTGCTGCAGATTGTGGGGCAGACGCTACAGCTGGAGCAGCGAAACAAGGCCATGAATGTGTTTGTGGCTGAGTTGATAGGGCGCTTGAGGGATGCTGGTATTTATGCATTGCTGGTGAAAGGGCAGGGGATTGCCCAGTGTTATAAAAAGCCGCTTTGGAGAGCTTGTGGGGATGTGGATTTGCTGCTGAATGCGGATGACTATGAGAAGGCGAAAAAGTTGCTGATGCCGCTGGCTACGGAGGTGGAGACTGAGTACACGCATTTTAAGCATGTGGGAATGACCATTCCTGACACCTTTGGAACAAGTGACAAAGGTAGAGCGGACGGCTGGGTGGTGGAGTTGCACGGGACACTGCACAGCAGGTTGTCAAAGCGGGTGGATAAGCAGATAGATGCGGTACAGGAAGATACGTTTGATCATGGGAATGTACGGTCATGGGAAAATGGCGGGGTGACTGTGTTATTGCCTGCCGTGGACAATGACGTGATTTTTGTGTTTACTCATATATTGCATCATTTCTTCTTTGAGGGGATAGGGCTGCGGCAGATTTGTGACTGGTGCCGGTTGCTGTGGACGTATAGGGATGTTATTGATGTTGCAGGTTTGGAATTCCGTCTGGATACAATGGGCATTATGAGTGAGTGGAAGGCCTTTGCGGCTTATGCTGTTGAGTATCTGGGGATGCCTGCAGAGGCGATGCCGCTGTATTCTGATGATGCTAAGTGGTCGCGGAAGGCAGCCAGGATAAATGCTTTCGTGCTTGAAGTTGGGAACTTTGGACATAATCAGCGGAGAGATTTTAGCGGGATGAACTATTTGAGGCGGAAGTTTGTTTCATTCTGGGGACGGTTGCGTGATATGCTCAGGCATTTTCGGATTTTCCCACTGGACTCTATTCTTTTCTTTGGTGGTGTGCTGCGAAGTGGTTTACATGCTGTGGTGCGTGGCGAATAATTGTTTTTTGATGTTATGGAGGCTGGTTTGTTTGCTCGGTTACAGGAGTTTATTGAGGATGAGGCACGGTTATGCTCTATGGATTTTGGGTGTGTTACTCCTGTGTATGTTTATAGGATGTGGGAAGGAAGTGTTGCTTTAGAGGAGATTGAGACGGCCATGAAGATGTGCATGCCTGTGGGCAGGTGAGGCAGAGTGGGCGGTCGCTTTTGCGACCGGCCTCTCTGCGTTGGGAGTGGAAGGCTCTGTGGCGCGACAGCGACACTGTGCCTGGAGCGGGAATAATGTAGATGATTAGCTGTTATGTTATGACTCAGGAAGAGCGCTGGATAAAACAATATGATGACGTGATGGAATTTTTGGCGAAGAACCATAGGAATCCATCGCGTTACCGTTTAGAGGAGCATGACTTACTTAATTGGCTCAAGGCAAATAGAAAGAAGATGAATGCGGGAGAGTTGCTGGAACCAAGGCTGGGGAGGTTTAAAGAGTTGTTGGCATTGATGAAAGAGTATAAGAGGGTTAATCAGTATAAGTGACTAATGGTTTTAAATATTATAATTGATTATAGGTATGAAAGCTATTTGGATAATTCTTTCGCTCGTTTTCGGGCTACTGTTCTTTGCGGTAGGATGCACTCTCCCTAAAGCTGAGGTAATTCAGTACTTCGGCGCTCTGGTGATGATCCCTGGCCTCATCGGCCTTTGCGATGCCATTTGGCCGGAGAAGGAAGGGGCGGAGTAAATCAAGCTTGCGGAGGGGATTGTGCTGCCGGCTTCTATCGGCCCGTAGAATCCCCTTGAGACACTGGAGTTCTTCCGTTACCTTTTTCTTACGCCCAGTTGGGGCAGCAAGTGTCGGGCAGAGCAGCAGGCGTATGAGGATCGGCTGGACGAGACAATGAAGCGCGTGCAGGCGGAGAAGGAACTTTAGTTTGAGCAGATCTCGACATCGTCCGCAGCCCGGCATCGGCCTGAAGCGAGCATCCGGCTTTGCGCTCGCGGCTTAATCGGCTTATAGAGAGAATGGGCTTAAACTTGCTGGAAGCTCTGAAGCATCCGTTCCGTAGCTTTACGGATGAGGATGCTGTGGTGGATGGAAAGAAGGTGTATATCGTGCGTCCGTGTATGATTCACGGTCCTGGCAAAAAGGGTAATCTGAACTTGCTGTATGGTGTAGAGGTGTAACTTGGCCGTTTGGTGCCTTCGAGAACAGACGTTCGTTTACGAGCATCTGAAACCTGCGGGAGGTGATCAAGGGCTTGCTGACCAAGGATGCTCCCAGCGGCATCCATCATAGGGGGGATATTCACCAGCGAACTGATGGAGGGGATATGCGGTGCCTTGGGCAGGAAGGCGCAGATCTGGCGGTTGCCGGAGGGGCTGATGCTCTTTGCTTCGCGAGTGGGCGACTGGCTCCACCTGCCCCTGAACAGTTTACGAATGCAGAAGTTGACTGAAAACTATGTGGTGTCCAATGCTAAGATCAAGGCGGCTTTGGGGCTGGATGAAGGCAATGCCAGAATAGGTAATAATACCATTCCACAAAAAGGCCGCAGATAACCTTTAGCCATACTCCAGGCTCGCTCTAAGCATACTCTAAGCTGCTTCTAGCCATACTCTAGGCTCGCTCCAGGCTTACTTGGTGAGTATGGGTAGAGTATGGGTGAGGGGAGAGAGATGAGAGGGGAATCCCCGCTTCAGCCCAATGGCCGCTGGCGCGTCCATCCGGCTTCCACTCTGCACAGCAAGACAGTGGCCGGCAGAGCCGCCCACAGACTTGCTCAAGGCCTCCGCACGGAACGATATTTGGAGCAAGACTGACGTCCTCTTTGAAGAAAAGGTTATTAAGAATAATTGAAATAAACTTAGCGATTGCGGATAATCTTCCTGAGAATCGTTATATTTGTAGAATGAGATAATATGATTAGTATGAGGCATCTTATCATACGCAATATTGGTCCTATTAAGGAAGCAGAGATTGAACTTAAACGTTTTAATTTCATTATTGGACCTCAAAGCAGTGGTAAAAGTACCATTGCAAAGATATTGAGTACCTGTAGCTGGGTGGAGAAAGAGGTGGCAACAACGATGGATGAACACGCTGTTGCTAATGTGGGTGCATTCCGTGCCTTAATGGAGGAATTCCACAAGATGAAGGATTATTTTGATGAGAATGCTGAGATTCTTTACGAAACGGAAGTCATCAGAATCTACTTAAAAGGAGATATTTTTGACGTGAAACTCAAAAACCAAGAGCAATATCATAGAGAGAAGATATGCTATATCCCTTCAGAGCGAAACTCTGTCACGCTTCCTGAGCTTCAAGGGTTTGAATTCGGTCAAACAAATCTTAGAAGTTTTCTCTTCGATTGGTTCAATGCCCGTGAGTTTTACGGAAAGGACAATAAAACCGACATTCTCAATTTGGGAGTTAGGTATTTTTATGATCCCAATGAACAAAAGTATAAAGACCGCATCGAACATATTAATGGGAAAACATACCAGATTCCATTAAGCAGTGCATCCAGTGGTTTGCAATCGGTTGTCCCGCTGCAAATCATGCTGCAGTATTATTCGAGTCAGTACTTTGAAACATTCGCGAACAAAACGTCTTTTGATTCTGATGCCAAAATAAGGATGATTCAAGCGCGTGTGATTGACAAGTATGTGTTAAGTACGTTATATCCTGGTTTTAATCCTGATGATCGTAGGCGTTTAATCGCAGAAGTTAACGACAGGATTCATCGTGTGGATCCAGAGGCACGTAGATTACTCAATTTATATCAGAAGGAGTCTGACCGTTTGACTGTGCCTGTTCGTACTTCTTATATTGTGGAAGAGCCCGAGCAGAATCTCTATCCCTTCACTCAAATTGACTTGCTTGAAGCGATTGTATATCTTTGCTCTGTTGATAAGCAGCATAAGTGCACGATTACCACACATAGTCCGTTTATTCTGAACTACCTGAATGTTTTGATTGAACGTTACAATCGAGGCCTTAATGATAGAGTCAATATTAATCCTGATGAGTTGGGCGTGTTTAGCACGAATGACGGAAGACTGATTGATATTATGCAGGTGAACGCAAAAACTGGAGAAAAGAGTGTGAACGCTGAGGATTTGGTTGAAGCGATGCGTTATATGCACCAAGAGTATCGTGAGATTAAGAAGAAGTAGCTGGTATGTTGAAGGAGTTGTTTGAAGCTCATTTCTACAGGACATTCCGCAAGGTAGAGAATAAAGTCTTGATGCTGGATGAGCGTACAGTGAGTGGGGATTTTTCACTTTTGGATTCGATTGCTTGTCAGGGCTGTAAATATGTGTGTGACGTTGATCCTGCAGCCAGAGAGCAACTGAAAGTTCATAGTGAACAACCTGTATACACTTTGAACATTAACCAGGTCTTTAGTTTCGTTAGTGATGCGGAAGAGGTAGGAGAGATATGTGACTATATGATTGAAGGTGATAAATCTTCTACTTTGGTTGAGATGACATGCTCAACAACCGATTATGTAAAAGACAAACGTCAAAAAGCTCGGCGTCAGTTGCACAACACATTAGTGCTATTATTCGCGAATCCCATCATTGGAGAGCATATTAGTAATAAACTTCTTCGTTATGCTGTTTTTTCATGGAAAGAAACTTTCCCAGAGAGTGAAGAAATGGACAGTGTAGAGAGAAGTATGATGGAGATGACCTTGATGACAGATGAGGTGTATTCTCCAGACAATGAATCTAACTTCTCTTACGGCTTCAAGTTAAGAGAGATTCGTTATCCTGATGTCTTAATCTGCGCGTAGTTGTTTCATTTTTATTCTTTCAGAGAGCCCCGGAAGTAGCATCTGGTATAAAGGTGCTTAGAGTTCGCTACTTCAGCCCAATGGCCGCTGGCGCGCCCATCCGGCTTCCGCTCCCCACAGCAAGACTGTGGCCTGTACAGCCGCCCACAGACTTGCTCAAGGCCTTCACACAAGAGCGGGAGGGAAAGAGAGGCGGGCGACTGAAAAGGGGCCTGTCTCTGCGCGGAGTGGAAGGCTCTAATGGCTGCAAGCCATTTGTGCCTGGAACGGTCCAGAGTGATCCAGAGTCCCTGCCAAATAGCAAGGAGT
>JAEEII010000246.1 GCA_016281295.1 Bacteroidales bacterium | reverse complement strand
TCAGCCATGGCCCCGTTCCACAAACCTGGCAATTCCAAAGCCTTCAGCTCGCGGCCATCCTTCGATTTGTTAGAGACGAAACCAGTGGTGGGGTCAACATATTCGGTCAGGTTGAATGCCTCGCCCTTGAAATTCCAGCACCCGCAGACCAGGTCCACAGGATTGAAATGTGTGGAGGCCTTGAAGATATCCTCTTGGTCGTCTTTGCCATGGTCAATCTGTGAGGATTCGATGATCTGAAGCGACACCTCGTCGTTGGCGTTCTTGACCCAGAATGGACCACCGCCAGGTTCGCCTTCGTTTTTCACCATGCCACACACACGCATCGGACGGTTCAGGATGTCATAGAGGAAGTCGGTCTTCTCGTAACGGTCGTATTGCTCCACAAACACTGGGATGTCTATCATTAGCTTCTCACGGGCAAAGGTGATGATCTCGGAAAGCTCATCGTCGGTCACATCGCCACCATCCAGGATGTTGAGATAGTCGAAAGTCTGCTGCTGCAAACGCAACAAGAGTCCGGCAAGCACCTTTTTGTAGGTGACCGTGGTCTCAATACGGGTTTCCGGCACGATGTTGTCGATGTTCTTGATGAAGACAATCTCTTGTGCCAGGTCGTTGAGATTCTCGATGAGAGCACCGTGACCACCTGGGCGGAACAACAGTTTGCCATCGCTGTCGCGGAACAAATTGCCATCCGCATCAATCGCCACTGTGTCGGTCGATGGCTTTTGGCAGGAATATGTTATATTGTATTGTATATTATATTTTTGTTCATAAATATTAATCAATTTCTCCACAGTGTCTTTGAAAGGCTTTTCGTGTTCGGGGGAGACCGTGAAATGCAGATAGGCGGTGCCATCGTTATTGGAAGCATAGAGGGCAGCTTCCACCAGGTGTTCCTCTAAGGCGAGGCGGTTAAACCCGTCATAATGGTGGAACTTAAGCAGGGCTTTGGGAAGCTTGCCATAGCCTAGTCCATCGTCGAGCAATAGGGTTTTCACCACATCCACTTTGCGGCCCTCTGAAAGCATTTTGTCGATGTCCATGCCGTATAGCTTAGTGACGGCTTGGTTCAGGTCCTCGAAGAAGGCGAAGCTGTGGATATGAGCAAAGAAGATTTCAGTGAATTTGCTGTCCACACCGTTTTCGATGAAGGCGAAGAGGTCTTTGAACATACGTGATGCCGCTCCTGAGGCAGGCACAAATTTGGTGAAATGGTAATATTGTTTGTCCTCGTCGAAGGCATGATTCATCTCCTCGACTTGTTCATTACTCATCCTGAGGATGCCATCGTTGATAGTTGCGGGACGAATCAGCTTCACGAAGGCAGTACCACGTTTCAGTTGTGCCACTTGTCGTTCCACCTGTTCTTCTGTGACATTTCGTTCTTTGATTTGTTCTAAATCTTTGTTGTTCAGCATACTATATTGTTTTTAAATGATTATTTCTTGGTTTATTACTTTGTTTTCCAATCTCAAATTTTCCCATCCCTCACAATTCTCAATTTTCAATTTTCAATTCTCCATCACCAGCTTCCGCTCGCGCCACCTCCGCCGAAGCCGCCACCGCCGAAGCCGCCGAAACCACCTCCGCCGAAGCCACCGCTACTGTGACCTCCACCAAAGCCTCCGCCAAAGCCACCGCCCATCGGGATCCATATTGTGCGTGTTCCTCCGCCCGAATAGTTTTGGTTGTCACTGCGTGAGATGATGATGACGAGGATGATGATAAAGATAATGAGCAGCCAGAGAGGTGCATTGGGCTCGTCGGTGTATTCTTCCGCGGTGAACTTTCCTGAACAGAGATCCATGATGACCTTGACGGCTTTCATGATGCCGCCGTAATAATCGTTTTCTTTGAAAGAAGGAATCATCTCTTGTTCGATGATTTTCTTGCTGGCGGCATCCGTGACATATTGTTCCAACCCATATCCGACGCTGATGGTGGCCTGTCCTTTCTGGGTGCCGGTCTTGGGCTTCACCAAGATAACCGCGCCGTTGTTTTTCCCTTTCTGTCCCACGCCCCAGCTGTGGCCGATCTCTGTGGCGTATTCATGGATATCGTAGCCTTGTAGATCACCCACCACCAGCACGAGGATCTGAGTGGAGGTCGTGTCGTTGTATTTCACCAGCATCCGTTCCAGATTGCTGACTTGTGACTCCGTCAGTGTCCCTGTGTAGTCATTCACCAGACGCGGTGGAACAGGCTTTGAGGGAAGTTGGGCTTGGGAGTTAATGACGAAAATCAGTAACAATAACAATAAAGCAAATCCTTTTGTGAGGATGGATATTTGTTTCTCGGTATTATGATCGCAGCCCATAGTTCAGTTTTAATCTTGCAAAGATACTTTTTTTCTTTTTATGTCACAACAGAAAAAACAAAGCCACACCGATCATGGTGATCAAGGTTCCGATGATTTCTTTGATGGAGATTTTCTGTTTATGGATGAGTGCGTAGGGTAGGATGATTAGCACAGGAGTAAGGGCCATCAAAGTGGAGGCGATGCCTGCCTTGGCGTATTGCACGGCCATCAACGACAGCGACACGCCGAGGAATGGCCCGAAAAAGGTGGTGAGTCCGGCGAAAAGCATCCCTTTCTTGTCGTGGATTGCTTTCCCGACTTGCGGCAGCTGTTTCATCAAAGCCAGGATGAGGAAGAATCCGGCAAAACCGGCCACAGCACGGATATA
>JAEEII010000245.1 GCA_016281295.1 Bacteroidales bacterium | reverse complement strand
GTTTAGAGTTTAGAGTTTAGAGTTTAGGGTTTAGAGTTTAGAGTTTAGAGTTTAGGGTTTAGGGTTTAGAGTTTAGAGTAGTTTAGAGTTTAGGGTTTAGAGTTGGGAGTTGTTCGGTTAGCAGTTGTCGCTTCGCGTCTCCCCCTTTTAAGGGGGGTAGGGGGGATTAAAAACAAACCTAATCTGGAGCCATCCAGTAAGCCAGTTGTCAGTTGTCAGTTGTCAGTTGTCGCTTCGCGTCATTGCGAGGAACGAAGCAATCCAGTAAACTTGTCCAGGTCATCCCAAATGTCCTTTTTCTCAAACCGAAAAGACCCGAATTGAGCAGAATCGTTTCTGATTTTTCGGATTAGTTCGGTTAGAGATTTTTCTCATAGCAGCCCATGTCATCCCAACGCTGGAACAGGTGGAGGTGGGGATCTATGGGCAGAAAGCCTGTAGGGTCTATAGTCTCGGTTTTCAAGGAATTAACCTTGTTGATATTTTTGTTGACAAAAAAAAGTAAGAAAAACATTTATATTTCAGTGTTTCTTGAGAATTATTCGTATTTTTGCAAAACAAGTTTTAAAATTAATTCTCATGGAACATCAAACCAAACAACCACTGTTTTATGACTATGAGGGTCTTCCACCAGATCCCATAATTGTTCCTTGTGACGACGTGAAATCGTCATCGCAAGGAACGAAAACCATCACTTTAGGCACATTTACGCTAAGTCAGATTGAAGAGGCAATCACTAACGTTGTGAATCATGCCATTCGGATAAAAGGCACGGTAACCACCCACACTCGTCCCTGTCTCTTTGACTGTGGCAGCTTATCCCATCATTACAGCTATTTGCTCGACATTAATGTGGAGCACGACACCTGGGATGATTTCGCCTATTTCGAGAGCTTCGACTATCCATTCACGGAGTTCCATTGCACGCTATGTTCCGTCGATGAGATTCGGCAGAAGGTTGAGGCGTGGGTGCGGCAGTATGAGCAAAACCGCATCGTGAGCTTGCCTTGCGCCCCTAGGAGGCGGTGCTTCCCCAACCTCTTTGAACATTATCTTGCCGAAAACCGACTGGATGGGAAGCTGTCGGCTCTGATAGAGGATCTTAAAGCCAAAAACACCATTACCGAAATCTATTGGGAGGCAGACGGACATTCCTGTCGTCCCTTTGATGATAAGTCTTTCTATTTACATCAACTTGCCAAGCTAAGCCTGAGCGGCTATAGTCCGCACGTTTCGGCAGCCAAGCGGCCACGCTGCCGTTCGCTCTTGATGGCCACGTGCCATCAATTGTCAGGTGATGACCTCCTTGGTCACTGATAGGAGCTTTCCCATTTAGCATCCAGCTTAAAAGTCTTGCCCAATGACCTTCAACCCTCATGTGAGGTGGTTTTGGTCATGGTCAATGACATTTTGTACTCAGGTGAGGTGTGTTTCGTCATGGTACCTGACCGAAAAGGCCTCATGAGGGTGGGATTTGTCGTGTCACAAGGCTTTTTCCACCTCAATCGAGGTGTGTTATGTCGTGGTGCTGGACCAAAAAGAACTCAGTGGAGGACTTTTTGTCATGTGTCAAGACCTTTTACACCTCGGGTGAGTGTTTTAGGCGATGGGCCAAGACTTTCGAGGACAGATGCAAGGGCTAGGTTTTTATTGCAAGGCATTCTGATGACTCCCTTCCCGCAGCACGGCCGCTGCTGCCGGAAAACCCCAATGCGAATCGGCATTTGCCGAGTTTTATTATTGTTTCACTTTTAAAACTTCAGTACAATGAAGAAAAGATTAAAATTGTTGAGTTTGGGTCTGAACTCTGATCAGTACCATGCGGGTCTTATGGAGATCCGCCATCAATTTGAAGGAGACCGTTCTGACGACTATCTTAACGGTCTGGTGGACGACGTTACGGAAGCCGATGGCAAGCTTCTCGATGCGATGCACATCGACAAGGTGAGACGTAATGTCAAACGGGAGAACCGCCAGCTTATGGAGCGTCTTATGTCGACCTCGCGTTACCTTGACTCGAGCTGTTATGTGTCGGATGAGGAAATGAAGGCCTGTGCTTTGGCGCTCAAGCAGCTGTTCGACACCTATCGCAAGCCTTTTGCTTGGATGAAGGTGGATGAACGCGTTGGAGCGGTCAGCGCCTTGCTGCGCGACCTGTCGGCCCCTGACATGCAGAAGCAAATTGACAAACTGCCTGAAATGTCGGGTCGCGTAAAGGACATGCAAGATGCCTTGGGCGCCTTGAAGGTTGCGTTGCACGGTGTGGACAAGGCCAACGGCACTTTGCCTCAAGGGCCATCCTTGATGGCACTGAAGCGTGAAGCGGCCGACAAGCTTGAAAAGCTGGTCGACTATCTGAAGGTGATGACGGCGAAAGTCCCCGAGACCTACGGCGAGCATTACGCTGTGGTGAAGGAGATTATCGAGAGGCTGAATGCCACTCGACGCCGAAGCACCTACCTTCACATTGAGGTGGAGCTTGAAGAAGACGAAGGAAAGACGGAAGAGCCTCAGCCTGCCGTTGTCGCCTGATTCAAGGGAAAACTTTCTTTTTTATAAGGCGAAGATTGATTTTGGTTAATAAGTAATTCGCCTTACTCCCCATGAGCCCAATCAAAAGGACTTGTGGGGAGATTTTTTTAAATGAAATGAAAAAAGTATCAGTAAAATGAAGGTAATTCAAATTTAATGTCTATTTTTGCAGGAAAATTACAAAAACAGCATTAAAATGATACTTGAGATTCGTTTAGAGAACTTTTTTTCGATTGATGAAGAGGTGGTATTAGATATGCGGGCAGCGAGTATCCAGTCGAAGAAGGCCAAGGATTTGGAGGGCAACACCTTTGTCTGCAATGGTGAACGCCTGCTGAAAACCGTTGCAATCTATGGAGCCAACGCCTCTGGAAAAAGCAATGTCATCAAGGCCATTCGTGCCTGTGTGCAAATGATTTTCGAGTCGCACAACTACAACGAGAACACGGTTTTTGGCTTTATGCCTTTCAAATTCGGCGGCATTGGAAAGCCCAGTCGTTTCCTTATCCGCTTTCTGTTGGACGGCATCGAATATGAGTATTCGTTTTCGATGACGAAACTTGAAATCATCACCGAGGATCTGTATTATTACCCGCATGGCCGCCGCTCATTGGTATTTGCACGAGACGAAAGGAAAGGACCCGAAAAGAAAGACATCTACGAGTTTCGTTCAGCCATCTCAAGGCCGATGGATGTGGCCACCAACACTTCCAAGAAAACGCTGTTTGTCTCTCGTGCCAGCCAGAT
>JAEEII010000244.1 GCA_016281295.1 Bacteroidales bacterium | reverse complement strand
TGGTGGCATCAACGGCCAGGCCGAGGCTTTGCGTCTCGCCATCAGCCGCGCCCTCTGCGAAAGCAACCCCGAGTATCGTCCCACCTTGAAGGCTAAAGGTTTGATGCGCCGCGACCCGCGTATGGTCGAGCGTAAGAAACCCGGTCAGCCCGGTGCCCGTAAGAAGTTCCAATTCAGCAAACGTTAAGCTATTCGAAGCCGAGCGATTTTGTTTAGTATCCAAATTGCTGAGATTTTTCTATGGAAGACTACTCGGCAATTGTATTTAGCGAATGTAAACATTAAAAAGAAAACTCATGACACAAGTAACTTTTGAAGAATTACTGGATGCCGGTTGTCATTTCGGGCATCTTAAGAGAAAATGGAATCCTGCTATGGCTCCTTATATCTTCATGGAGCGTAACGGTATCCATATCATCGACCTTTACAAGACCCAGGCTAAGGTTGACGAAGCCTCTGCCGCCATCTGCCAATTGGCAAAGTCTGGCAAGAAAATCCTCTTCGTCGCCACCAAGAAACAAGCCAAAGACGTTGTTGCTGAACTCGTCGCCAAAGTCAACATGCCTTACGTTACCGAGCGCTGGCCCGGTGGTATGCTGACCAACTTCTCTACCATCCGCAAGGCTGTGCGTAAAATGACCAACATCGACAAGATGATGGTTAGCGACGCCTACAAGAGCCTTTCCAAGCGTGAAAAACTTCAGATCGAACGTGAACGCGAAAAGCTCGAGAAGAACCTCGGCTCCATCAGCGACCTGAGCCGTCTTCCTTCCGCCGTGTTCGTCGTCGATATCATGAAGGAACATATCGCCGTGGCTGAAGCCCGTAAACTTAACATCCCGGTCTTCGCCATCGTTGACACCAACACCAACCCGAACCTCGTTGACTTCCCCATCCCGGCTAACGATGACGCCAGCAAGTCTATCGCCCTCATCGTCGGTAAGATGGTCGATGCTATCGAGGAAGGCCTCAACGAACGTAAACTCAACAAGGAAAACAACGTCGAAGAACCTGAAGAGGTGGTCGATGAAGTGATTGAGGATACCGAAGAGGAAGAAAACAAGGATGAGCGCAAGCCCCGTGGTAACCGCCGCCCGCGCAAACCTGTCGCCAAAAAATAATTTACTTTAAAGAACAATTTAACTATGAATATTACCGCTTTTCAAGTTAATGAACTGAGACAAATGACCGGCGCCGGCATGATGGACTGCAAGAAAGCCCTCGTCGAGACCGACGGTGACATCCAGGCCGCTATCGATATCCTTCGCAAGAAGGGTATGGCCAAAGCTGCCAAACGCGCTGACCGTAACGCCTCTGAAGGCTGCGTGCTTTCGAAGAGCACTGAAGACCACACCTACGCTGCCGTCATCATGGTCAACTGCGAGACCGACTTCGTTGCCAACAACGCCGATTTCGTGAAGTTCACGAAAGATGTCCTCGACATGGCTGTCGCCAACCGCGTGAAGAACATCGACGTGTTGAAGACCATGGAACTCAACGGCCAGACCGTCGAGGCCCTCGTCGCCAACCAAAGCGCTGTCACGGGTGAAAAGACCGAACTCGGTGCTTTCAAAGTCCTTGAAGGCGCTTACGTGGCCAACTACAACCACCCTGGCAACCGTCTCGCCACCATCGTCGAGATGAACAAGAGCTTCAACGGCATCGAAGAGGTGAGCCATGAAGTGGCCATGCACGTGGCTGCCATGAACCCCCTCGCCGTCAGCGAAGACTCCATCTCACAAGAGGTGAAAGACCGTGAGTTCGCCGTGGCCGTCGATAAGACCAAGGAAGAACTCATTGGCAAGGAAATCGAGAAAGAGCTCCGTAAAGTGGGTATCAACCCGAACCATGTGGATAGCGATGACCATATCGATTCCAACATCACCAAGGGCTACATCACCGCTGAACAAGGTGCTCAGGCTCGCGAGATCAAAGCCACTGTTCCTGGCACCGTGAAACTCAATGATGGCATGATTCAGAACATCGCTAAGGGTCGTCTCGGCAAGTTCTTCAAAGAGAACTGCCTGCTTAACCAGGTCTCTTTGGTGGCTGATCCCAAGACCGTTGGTCAGTACATTAAGGATGCCGACAAAGACGCCACCGTGCTGAACTTCGTCCGTATCAAATTGGGTGAGTAATCAAGGTTCATTACCTAAGATAAAAAGGCTGACCGCAAGGTCAGCTTTTTTTTATTTATCTGGGCCCTAGAAAGTTGTTGCCGTTTAAGTGTATCATGTGGTCGGGCATCTCAGATATCCAAACTTCAGTGTCCCAGGCTAAGTCTTCGGAAAATTTTTTATAGGTTTTGAAATCCAAAAAGGCAGTGACAAATATTTTACCCGCTTTGACATTGTTTGTCATAGCGGTTATTTCTTGAATACGTTTGGGATTCATTGGACCAACTGAAGTTACTGCTTCAATAAAGAACAACCAGTTTTTATCCGCCCTAAATAACACTACATCAGGCATCTTGTCGTGAAGCGAGATGTCAAAACCAAGTGTTTTGAGTCGTTCTTCATTTTTTACGAGATCTTTTTTAATAGTGTCTCCCACATAGAGACATTCAGAGTTAGGGGCGAAGCGTGGCGCAAATTCTTCAATAATTGCTTTTTGAAGTTGGTTGTGTTTGCCTTTACTGAATGTGAAATCTCTACCGTCGATATTGACAGCCATTTTTTCCATGCTCTTTTTCGAGGCATAGATGGCTATTAAACTATCATGGTTTTTTATGAAAGCCTTGAGTGGAGCTTGACTTTTGTTGATGTTCCTGAGGATTTCCAAGAACTCTGCTGTGAGCCGCCAGCGGTAGTTGGGACTGTTTGTTGCTTTTCCGTTGTCCTCAACGATTGCGGCTGTGCGGAAGTGGTGTAAAGCTTGCTTTCGAAAAGTCTCGCGAGAGTTTTCAGCGTAGTTTACATCGTAGTGTTTATTTGCGAAAGCGATAATATCGTGTATTCGCATCCACTCGTTAGTGGCTTTTTCCCATCCATCTGTTTTCTCTAATTGTGCCATTGCCAATATGGTTAAGACGCAAAGATCGGATTGTTGTCTCTTTGGCATTCCAACACTCACAAGCAGTTCTCTGATTCTATCTATTTTATCCATCGGTCAATGATATTGTCGCAGTTTTGTTCTGTTAATTCCAGTCCAATGAGCTCTTTCCCCATTTGCTTAATTGCCTCCTTTGAAGGAACTGGCATGAGGTTTATTTCGGTTGAGTTGACTTGTGTGGAACCATTTAGAATTCTGTAGTATGAATCGTATAAAGTGGAGTTAAGTATGACATAAAGCCCGTAGGCAAGCTCTGGTGTGTCGCACTTTATGAAGTTGATTTTGTTCTGTGTGCTGATGTATTTGTATTGATTGAATTCCTCTTTCAAATATATGCCACATTGTAATCTTCTTTTTTCTTCTTTTGAAGTGAAGCGTTTGACAAAAAGATAATCAGCATTTTCTTGCAAATAACCATTGTTATCTGTTACTATGTATTCTGCCTCTTTTCCATTCGGCCATGAGATTCTGCCATCCTTAATATGATGTGAATAAAACAGAGGGTAGGCTCCATTTACCTCATTGTTGCTTAAAACTTCTCGTGTGCGAAAATCCACAATAAGACCTGTGCGCATGCGAAGATTGTCTGTTTCCAGTGTGTTGGTTTGGCTGTTAACTCGAGAGAGTATTTGGGCTTCTTCTTTGTTGGTAACAAGAAATACGAATTGGTTTTCTGAAACTACCGTATCGTAATTTACTTCAAAATATCGAATATCCTTAAAATCCGAGGTTTGGGACGATGAGATTTTGATGCGTTGGGGCTGCTTATTCGTTTTTTTAACCTTAATAATCATGGTTTCTTGTAAGACAGATTCACCATCGAAGACTTTGTCGCGACTTCTGAAGAGGTGTATGTTTGTAATCACACAATGTTTGAATAAGAACTTGCGAAACCGTTCAAAATAAGCGCCTGAAGTCCATGATCGAGGAATGATATAGACTAATTCGCCTTCGGGGTTTAAGTTATGAATACCCATTGCCCAAAAAAGGAAGTATAAATTGGGAGCCCCATGACATATTTCTGTCATTACCTTGGCTTCGGATGCGTCTTTGGAAATCTTCAAATAAGGGGGATTGCCAATAATTAAATCAAATGGTTTGAGTTCGTCCTTGTAAAAATCCTTTTGGATAAAGTTTTGAGATGTCAAATAGTTTTCGGAGTGTATTTCATAATCGACACCTAATTCCCTTTGAAGTCTTTCGAGATTTCCTTTTAAGGTCGGTAAGACATTTAAGTCGTTCTCAAAGCATACGGCGTTTATTTTCCCTTGATAACCATTTTCTCGAATTCTTTCCACTAAAGCAACAGTCAAAAGACCAGTACCAGAACCAGCGTCCAATAATCTTAATTCGGATTTGTCTAAATCAATGGAAAACAAAGAAGCCATGAATTCTGCTGTTTTTTGTGGCGTAAAAAACTGACCATATTTCTTTCGCTCTTTCTTTGGAATTGAATCCATGAAAAGTGTTGTGGATTGGTATGCAGAATTAAGAGATTCCATTTCGAATTGATTATTCATCTGCAAATATATAAAAAGTGAGACATATTGAGGTTGTTTACACCTCAATGTAGGCAGAAACATAAAAATGTTACATGAAAGCTACAGAAAAAACACCCCAACTCCCTCTAAATTCTAAATTCTTAATTATTAAGCGCCTCCGCTCCACCTACGATGTCGATGAGCTCGTTGGTGATGACGTTTTGACGCGCTTTGTTGTATTGGATTTTCAGTTCCTGAAGCAGGGTGTTGGCGTTGTCGGAAGCGATATGCATGGCTGTCATGCGTGCACCATGCTCGGCTGTGAAGGCATCCAACATAATGGAATAGAAACGGGTGCGGATCACCTTGGGCACCATTTCTGTGATAAACTCGTCTTTGGATGGCTCCACGATGTAGTCGTATGCTTTCCCCGAGGTGATGGCGTCGGAGGGGAGCGGCAAAATAGCCTCGGCTAATGGGGTTTGCACTCCCGCGCTTTTGAAGTGGTTATACACCATCACCACGCGGTCGCTATCGTGACTCATGAATTTCTGAACCATGGCGTCGCTCAAGTCGGTGGCTGTTTTGAAAGAGAGCGCGTCGCTCAAACTCTCATGGGCCTCGGTGACTTTGATGCCGTTTTTTAGAGCGTATTCGTTTAGTTTCTTTCCGAAAAGGATGGTTTCGATGGCATCTGTTCCGAGCTTTTCGGCGTATTCCTCGTAGATCTTCTTGAACAACTTGTTGACGTTGGTGTTATAAACGCCACACAATCCGCTGCTTGAGGAGAAGCCGATGAGGACGGCTTTTTTGATCTCTCTTTGTTCTGCCAATGGGATGGAAACGTTTTCTTCGAGTGAGCTGAGGTAGTTAGAAAGGGCTTCACTGAGTTTGTTGCGGTAAGGCAGGAAGCTGGTAGTGATGCTTTCCGACTTCTTCAACTTGGCCGCCGACACCATTTTCATGGCGTTGGTGATTTTCTCCGTGGAGGCCACGGAAGCGATGCGGGCCCGTATTTCCTTTAGGTTAGGCATGGGAGTTTCTCCAGTCTCAATTCTTAATTAATAATTCTGCTTCGGCTTTTAGGGTTGCTTTGATGTCGTCGTTGACGATGCCTTGACGAAGTTGGTCGAGGATGTCTTTGTGTTTGGCTTCGAGCATGGTAAGATACTGGTTTTCGAAGTCATGAACTTTGTTGACTGGCACTTTTTGCAGGAGTCCGTTAGTGCCGCAGAAGATGATGGCCACTTGTTTTTCGACGGGCATAGGTGTATATTGTGGCTGTTTCAGCAGTTCCACATTTTTGCGTCCTTTGTCGAGGATGGCGAGTGTGGCGGCATCGAGTTCAGCACCGAATCGGGAGAAGGCTTCCATCTCGCGGAACTGTGCTTGGTCGAGCTTGAGGGTTCCGGCGATTTTCTTCATGGATTTGATTTGTGCGTTACCACCGACACGGGAGACGGAGATACCCACATTGATGGCGGGTCGAATGCCCGCGTTGAAGAGGTTGGTTTCAAGGAAGATCTGTCCGTCGGTGATGGAGATGACGTTGGTGGGGATATAAGCCGACACGTCGCCCGCCTGTGTCTCGATGATGGGGAGGGCAGTCATGGAGCCTCCGCCTTTGACGATGTCGCGTAGGGAGTCGGGCAGGTCGTTCATCTGGCGTGCCACGTCGTTGTTGGTGATGATCTTGGCTGCGCGTTCCAACAGACGGGAGTGTAGATAGAAGATATCGCCAGGGTAGGCTTCGCGTCCTGGTGGACGGCGGAGGATGAGCGACACCTCACGGTAGGCGACGGCTTGTTTGGAGAGGTCGTCGTAGATGACCAATGCGTGACGGCCCGTGTCGCGGAAGAACTCGGCGATAGCAGCACCGGCGTAAGGGGCGTAAAACTGCATGGCGGCGGGGTCGGAGGCTGTGGCTGATACTACAATAGTATAGTCCATGGCACCATGATCCTGTAGCGTCTTTACGAGGTTGGCCACGGTGGATCCTTTTTGGCCGATGGCTACGTAGATGCAATAGACGGGTTTGCCGTTTTTGAAGTTCTCCTTTTGGTTGATGATGGTGTCGATGGCGATGGCTGTTTTGCCTGTTTGACGGTCGCCGATGATGAGCTCACGTTGTCCGCGTCCAATGGGAATCATGGCGTCGATGGCCTTGATGCCGGTTTGCAAGGGCTCGTTGACGGGCTGTCGGAAGATGACACCGGGGGCTTTGCGTTCGAGGGGCATTTCATAGGTCTTGCCTTGGATGGGTCCTTTCCCATCGATCGGTCGTCCCAGTCCATCGACGACACGACCCAGCATACCTTCGCCCGCGAGGACGGAGGCGATACGTTGGGTGCGGTGTACGTTTTCACCTTCTTTGATGCCCTCGGTAGGGCCGAGCAACACCACGCCGACATTGTCTTCTTCAAGGTTGAGCACGACTCCCATGGTGCCATTCTCGAATTGCACCAGCTCATTGGCCTGCACGCGGTCGAGGCCATACACATGGGCCACGCCGTCGCTGACTTGTAGCACCTTGCCGATTTCTTCAAACTGGGCACGGTTGTTCAGGTTTTGGAGTTGCATCTGTAAGATGCTTGATATTTCGCTTGCTTTGATCATCTTTTTTCTTTTTCGTTGTTGGCGTTTTAGCGGGGGATTTCGTTTGGCCGTTCAAACGGTTTCTTAGAGACCTTTCACCTTTCGTTTTTCAATTCTTCTTTGAGGTGTTGTAATCGTCCAGCGATGCTGGCATCGAGGCGTTCGTGTTCAATGTCAAGGGTGAATCCTCCGATGAGGTCGGGGTCCACCTTGAGGTGGATTTCGGCTTCGCAGTGGAAGTTGTTTTCCACGAATTCGCGGATGTGGTTCAGCGTCTTTTCATCGGGCATGGCTGCGGTGGTGACATCGGCACGGAGAAGGTGGTTCTCAGCGCGATACATCTCTTGGTATTGCAGTGCGATGAGATGGATTTTGTTCTCGCGTTTCTTCTCGATAAGGAATCGGAAGAAGTTCAGCAGGCAGGGATGCACGGGTTCTCCTGTGGCGGTGATGAGGAGGTTCAGCTTCTCTTCGCCGCTGATCATAGGGTTCGACAATGCCTCGTAGAAGAGGGTCGAGGCTTGACTGTAGTTTTCAGCCAGTCTCGCCATCCCTTCGTACACTGTTTTCCCGCATTGGAGCTCCTTGGTGGTGTTCAGCAGGGCTCTTGCATACCGTACCGATATCTTTCCGTTGTCCATAGCTTAAGCTTCTATCCTGGGTTTGTCTTTCAGCAGGGTCTCGATGTAGTTGTTCTGTTCGTCCTTGTTGCTAAGTTCGCGTTGCAGCAGTTTCTCGGCGATGTCGATGGAGAGGGTGATGACTTCTGTTTTGATCTGTGCCATGGCTTCGGCTTGTTCTTTCTCGATGCGTAGTTTTGCGTCGGCGACGATTTTCTCTGCTTCGAGACGTGCTTGGGTCTTGGCTTCTTCGATGAGCTGGCTTCTCAGTTCCTGGCTCTCCTTCATGATGCGCAGCTGTTCGGCTTGCGACGCTGCGATGGCTTTTTCTTTGGCGGCTTCGATGCCAGCGAGCGCGTCGTTGGCCTCTTGTGCCGCAAGGAGAGAGTCGCTGATATGCTGGTTCCGTTTGTTCACGGCACACATAATCATGGGCCATCCCACTTTGGCGAGGATGACCAAGACGATGAGGAAGCCGATGAGCATCCAGATCATCAGACCGCTTTCAGGAAGAAATAGTTCCATGGTTCTGTTTATTTGACAACAGCCAGAATGCAGACGACGACTGCGAAGAGGGTAGCACCTTCGACAAGAGCTCCCGCGATGATCATGCTGGAGCGGACGTTGCCAGCAGCTTCAGGTTGACGGGCGATGGCTTCCATGGCGGATTTTCCAATGCCTCCAATACCCCAGGCGGCACCGAGAACAGCGATAGCAGCAGCAAGAGCGGCGATACCAGGTACGTATGCGCCGATTTCAAGTAAGGTTGTTAAGATGACGTTTAACATGTTGATTTGTTTTTAAGTTGTTTTGTTATGATGATATTCTAAATTCTAAATTCATTCCTCCCCTTCTTGTGCCATCCCAATGAAGATGGATGATAACATGGTAAAGACGTATGCTTGGATGTAGGCGACAAGGCATTCGAGGGCGGTCATGAATACCATCATGAAGATGGAGATGACCGAGGTGGCAGAGCCTAAGCCCGCACCGTACATGCCTCCGATGATGAAAATCAGCGCCATGAGTACCATGATGATAATGTGTCCTGCCAAGATGTTGGCAAAGAGACGGATCATCAAGGCAAAGGGCTTGGTGAGGGTGGATACGAGTTCTATGATGGGCATCAGCGGGATGGGGAACTTCAGGAACAAAGGCACGTCGGGCCAAAGGATGTCTTTCCAATAGTGCCGGTTGCCTAAGACGTTGACTGCGACGTAAGTGCACAGCGCGAGAACCAGGGTGATCGACAGGTTACCGGTGACGTTGGCGCCGAAGGGGAAAAAGGGTATCAGTCCAAAGAGGTTGCAGAAGAAGATGAAAAAGAAAACGGTGAGCAGGTAAGGCGCAAACTTAGGCACCTTGCTCTTGGGGATGGAGGGACTGATGATGCCGTCAAGCACCATATAAGTGAGCCATTCCACCAATCCTTGGTATTTGGTAGGGGTGGCCATCGGGTCTTTCTTGTATTTTCTCGCAGCGGGCAGGAAAAAGGCCAGCATGAAGCCGCAGACCAGGAAGATGCCGAAAGCATTACGGGTAAACGACAGGTCGAATGGCCGTTTGACCTCTCTAGAGGCAGTGACTTCCACCAGCTTGCCTGGATGTTTCGGGTCGGTCATCGGAGCGATGTAAAAGCCTTGATAGGTCTCGCCCTCGGCCAGTTCGCAGACGTGTTTGGAGGAGAAGACATGCCATCCCGTTTCTTTGCTGTGGACGATGACAGGCAACCACACACAAACAGGGTGTCCTTTGATTTCAGTGAGGTGGAAGCAATATCCGTCGCCCGTGTGGCCGAAGATGAATGACTTCACATCCAGGGAGTTGTCTTCTTGGGCTTTTAGGGTGCCTGCACCAACGAGAAAAAGGGTGATGGTGAGGATGATGCGGGATAACGCGGTTCCAAGGGTTATATGGCGAAAGGAGGGGGTCATTTTTCGAGATGTTTCAAATAATGCAAGAAGCTGTAGGTCTCGACAATGAGGCCGATGAGATAGGCGATGGCGGTGATGATGACGAAGGCAGTAGTGCCTTGTTTGACCAAAAAGATATAAAGCACCAGCATGACGATGGTGAGGAGCATTTTGATGCCTTTGTAGAGGTAAAGCCAGCGTTGGCGGCTGACTTGTTCGTCGAGGTTTTTCTTCATCAAAGGGCAGTAGAGCGCCCCGAGGATCATGTAGAGGTTCGGGGCCGTCACCATCCAGTTGTTCCACCATTCCTTTTGACTGAAGAAGCAGAGGAGGACGCCGACGATAAGAAGGTCGGCGAGGAGGAACAAGGACAGGTATTTTGTGGTCACTTCTTTTTTCATAATTCCGCGCAGATGATGATATGGTTGTCGTGTTGTTCGCAACACCCACCTTGGATGGCGAACTCGTGGGTTTGGCTTTGAGGGTCGGTAAGGGTCACCAGACCTGCTTCGAGGAGGGCGACAATGGGTGCGTGGTGGTCAAGCATGGTGAAAGGTCCCTGTTTGCTGGGGACGGTTACCGTTATTGCTTCTCCACGATAGAGGCAGGATGCTGGAGTGATGATTTCGATGGTCATGGCAGGGAGTGTTTTTAGGCTCGGGACTCGGGACTCGCGTCTCGTGTCTCACGTTCCGCCTCTTTAATCATCGCTTCGCCTTTGGCGATGGCTTCATCAATGGTACCCACGAGGTTAAAAGCGGCTTCGGGGTATTGATCCACTTCACCATCCATGATCATATTGAAGCCTCGGATGGTTTCTTCGATGGGGACCATGACACCTTTGAGGCCGGTGAACTGTTCGGCGACATGGAAGGGTTGCGACAGGAATCGTTGCACACGGCGCGCGCGGTGCACAATGGTCTTGTCTTCTTCGGAGAGTTCCTCCATGCCGAGGATGGCGATGATGTCTTGCAGCTCCTTGTTGCGTTGGAGCAGTTGGATGACACGTTGAGCGGTGTTATAGTGTTTCTCGCCGATGATATTGGGGTCGAGGATGCGAGAGGTAGAGTCGAGAGGATCGACGGCGGGGTAGATGCCGAGTTCGGCGATTTTACGGCTGAGCACGGTGGTAGCGTCGAGGTGGGAGAAGGTGGTAGCAGGTGCGGGGTCGGTGAGGTCGTCGGCGGGGACGTAGATGGCTTGCACGGAGGTGATGGATCCGTTTTTGGTGGAGGTGATGCGTTCCTGCATCTGTCCCATCTCGGTGGCGAGTGTAGGTTGATAACCCACGGCGGAGGGCATACGGCCTAAGAGGGCTGAAACCTCAGAGCCTGCTTGCGTGAAACGGAAGATGTTGTCGATGAAGAGCAGGATGTCGCTTTGGCCGCTGTTGGTGTCATCGCGGAACGACTCGGCGACGGTGAGGCCTGAGAGGGCCACGCTGACACGTGCCCCAGGGGGTTCGTTCATCTGTCCGAAGACGAGGGTGGCCTGTGAGGTGGCAAGGGCTTTGCGGTCAATCTTGGAGAGATCCCAGTCGCCTTGCTCCATGGCTTTGACGAACGCGTCGCCATATTTGATGATGCCCGACTCAATCATCTCCCGAAGGAGGTCGTTGCCTTCACGGGTGCGCTCGCCGACACCGGTGAACACAGAGTAGCCGTTATATCCTTTGGCGATGTTGTTGATGAGCTCCATGATGAGGACGGTCTTGCCGACACCGGCGCCGCCGAAGAGGCCGATCTTGCCGCCTTTGAGGTAGGGCTCAAGGAGGTCGATGACCTTGATACCGGTGAAAAGCACTTCTTTAGAGGTGGCGAGGTCCTCGTATTTGGGAGGCTCGCGGTGGATGGGGTACTCTGTGGCACGGTTGAGTTCCCCTATACCGTCGATGGCGTCACCCGTGACGTTGAGCAGGCGGCCTTTGATCTGGTTGCCGATGGGGATGGAGATGGGTTTGCCTGTGACGCGCACTTCCAGGCCTCGTTGCAGGCCGTCGGTGGAGTCCATGGCGATAGTGCGGACAGAGTCTTCGCCGATATGTTGTTGACACTCAAGAATCAGTCTTTTGCCGTTGGGACGTACTACCTCGAGGGCATCGTGGATTTTAGGCAAATCGTGTTCGCCACCGTCAAAGTAAACATCGACCACGGGGCCGATGACTTGGGTGATGTGTCCTGTTGTTGTTGCTGACATTTGCGTTTTTCTTTATCAAACAGCAAATGTAGCAAATTATTTTGGGTTGGTGATTCTTTTAAGATGATATTTTTTTGGATTTCAGGATAACGGTAATACCTTATAAAAAAAGAGGGTGACCCAAAAAGTCACCCTCTTTTCCCATTCCAGCCCCTCTCCATGGAGAGGGGAGCACTGGGGTGAGGTTTATTTGACGGTTAATCTGCCATGGAAGGTCTGTCCCTGGGCATCGGTGACGCGGACGGTGTAAACACCAGGCACGTCCGGCGTAGAGACGGTGTGTACATCGTCTCCACCAGCGATGTTTTCATAGACGACGCGTCCCAGCACATCAATGATTTCGATGGTGGCATTATCCATGGTTACAGGCAGTTCGATGCGCACTTGTTGTCCCTTGGTAGTCGGGTTGGGGAAGATGCCGAGAGCGGTGCTGTTCTCGCTGATTCCGGCGCCCTTGAGGGTCATTCTGAACGGGTTGTGGGCGGTGCCGATGACCTCGTCAACAATCATGGTGACCGTTTCGTTGACCTTGTAGTTTTGGTCTTGGTTACGAACCATGAAGTGGATGGGCTCGTTGTTGTTGCCTTGGACAGTGAGGAAGGCCACATAGCGGTCGATGGGTTTGACATACATCAGTTTGGCCGATCCGCGGCACTCGTCATTGTTGTCGAAGGCGGCGAGCTCAGCGTTTTCGGTGCGGAGTTCATTGCCGTTCATTTCGATGACGGCCATGAGGTTCATGTTGTGGGCGTACTTACCGATGGCGTTGTTCCAGTATTTTTCAACGTTCATTGGCATGTTGTCCACTGAACTCTTGGCGTTGTCGGGGTAGGTGAAGGTGCTGGAGGTGTTGGAACGGATCATGTAGCCTTGTCCGGGTTGGAGGTTCTGGAGTTCGCCCCACCATCCGTAGTCTTCGTAATAAATGGCAAAGCCATTCAATGACTTGATGATGTCTTCGTCAGAAGCTGGCATGTTGACGAGGGCTTCGTTGAGTTCCATGATGTTGTTCTGGACATAGCCAACCCAGTTCCATCCCTCGGTGAGACGGATGGTATGGTCGGTGGGATAGGCGACATTGCCGGTGACGGCATAGTCGTCGGCATGCTCCACTTTAATCATATACATGCTTTCATTTTTGATGGATCCCAGGCTTCCTTCCCATCCATTGGTTGAGTTGGAGGCGAATGCCATTTGCGACTTGATTTGGATACCGTTGTCGCCGAGGGCGTTTTCAAGCAGTTGTACGCCATCGACACCAATCATCTCCATGTAGGTGGACCACCAGTTCCAGCCGGCATTGACGCTGACGTTTTGTGTGACTTCGGGATCGTTGTTTACCTTTCTGAACACGACGGTGAAGCGAGCGGGGTCATCGGTGGTGTTAGCGTTGAAGCTGTAGCTTGGGTTCTCGAGGAGGTCGATGACGTTGCCTGTGAGGTGGTCAATCAAGTTGAGCGTTGAGAGTTGAGTGTTGAGCGTTTCAGAGACAGTCAGGGTGTAGTTTCCGTCTGTTTCTGCCTTGAAGTTCATCGGCATCTCTCCGGCTGCTCTGCTGTGGACCACGGCAAATTCCTTGCTGTTTTGTTCGATGGCGAGTTTGGTGCTGTTGTCGAAGAGCTGGAATTTGGGAAGTTCTTGACCTTCGTCGAAGCGGATGATGGCACGGTCAATGACTCCACCACGTCCTTGGCTGATGTTGAAGACGAGTTTCTTGCCTTGGTTTGCAGGGGCGGTGGTGGTGAATTTCAGGGTCTCTTGGTCTTGTTTGGCGATGACAAAGACACCTTGCATAGGTTCGATGTAATTGACTTCAGCGACGGCGATTTCGCTGCCACTTCCGTTCATGACGTAGAACTCGCGGTCGATGTATGCGGTGTCTCCGAAGGGGTTGCCCACGAGGTTCCAGCCTTCAAAGTCAACACCGGATTCGAGGGTTAAGATGGCCTCGTCAACATCGGTGTTGGCTGAGCCGTGGAAGACCAAGTCCACAGTCTCGCTGTTGGCATAGAGGTAACCCTTGCCAGCTAAGAGGTCGAAGCCGTCGGATGTGGTTTCGTAGTTGACCCATTCCAGTTTGTTGTGGGTTTGGTCAAAGTAATAGAGGTCGTATTCGTTTGCGAGCATGTTATCCACTTTGTCAGGGTTGACGTTACCGATAGGTGAAGCGATGAGGTAATAGCCGCCTTTGGGGTTCTCGTTCTGGGTGTAACCGATGATGGTCGTGGTAAAGGAAGGTTCGGAAACAGCGAAGTTGTCCATATATGTGGCAGTGCCAAATTTGCTTTCGCCACGGATGATGATGTAGCAGATGCCGCTCATGCCGATGGGCAGGTTGTAGGTGTACCAGCCAGCTGCGTTTTCAGCAGGAATGACATCGCTTGATGCTGAATAGACACGCGGGATAAAGGCCAACTCGGTGGCGCCTTCGATTTCGCCATCGGCGCTTGCAAACACTCTGATACCTTCTGTGGTGTAGGTTGAATAGCTGCTGCTACGATATACATCGATGGAGAACTGGAAGTTGGCATTCGGCAGGTTCATGCCGGGGAGCATAAGCTTGGTCAGGTTGCCGCTGCTCATGTCGTGCAGACGGAGTTGGTTAGTGCTGTTGTCGCCATTGGTGATGCTGATAACCTCGAAGAAATAGCTGCCGTTGCCTTCAAGGTGTTCGTTTTCCCAGCAAGGTTCGTTGAGGGTAACACCGTAGGTGTTGGTCTGGAAGTCTTCAAAGTCTTCGCTCCACGGAAAATCGGTGATAGGATCACACTTGGTAGTGAAAGTGAATACAGCTGAAGGTTCGCTGTTGTCTTCCTCGGAACAATTGGCAATCACATAGAATTCGTAAGCGGTGGCGCCATTCAAGTCTTCCAAGGTGTAAGGATTCTCGCCCACGATTACTTCGACATATTCATTGGCACGGACTTTATCAGGAGTTACTTCTCTGTAATAGACCGTCCATGTGTCTTCTCCGCTGTTAGCCGTCCAGCTCAACACGGCTGAATTGTTGGTGGTGGTGGCAGCAAGGGCGGTAGGAATGGCGCATGAAGGAACTGCCTTCACAGTAACGTCATCCAAATAGATGTAAGCATCGCCACTACCGTAGTTGGAAGTGCCTTTGAAGACGATGACCACATCCTGTCCAGCGTAGTTACCGAGGTTGATAGGATCATGCTCGGTCCAAGCGGAAACACCAGTAAGGCCAGTAGCGAGGGCTGTTTCATGAGTGGCACCACCATCGGTGGAGATATAGACGGAGAAGTCGCCACCAGTGGGGTTCCTGTACCAGAAGCTCAATTGCATGGGTTGGTCTGAAGGCAGGCTGAGCGGCACGGTCTTCAAGAAGTTGGTGTTATTGTTGCTATTGTTGTATGAATCGAAGACCACGCATGAACCTTCATGGCCGTTGCTGGCCATGCCGTTGCCAGAGGTCTTGGTGTTGTAGCACCACTTGTAGCTGTTAATTGTGGTTGTACCCTCAGCGTTGTCCCAGCAGTTGGGGATGGAATAGGCCACGGTGAGATTGTTGAAGGTTTCCGTCCACGGGAAGGTGGTGACGGAACCACACAGGGTGGTGAAGCTATAGACTTCGGAAGCCTCGCTCTGATCGGTCTCTGAGCAGTTGGCCACCACATAATATTCGTAGGCGGTGGTAGCGGTCAAGCCTTCCAAGGTGTAAGGATTGGTGACATTGGCTACTTCGGTGTACTCGGTGGCACCACTTTCTTTCCAGTAGAGGGTCCAAGCGGTTTCGCCGCTGTTGGCTGTCCAGCTCAGTTCGGCTGAGGTGGAAGTGAGGCTGGCACCAAGAGCCGTGGGGGCTAAGCAAGAAGGAAGCTCGGTAACCTCGATGTTGTCAACGAGGACATAACCCGTTTGGGTATAGATGTCTTTGATAGCAATATATTGGCCGTCACCAGTATAGCTGTTGAGCATCACGGTGTGTGAGCCAAAGGTGCTGAAGCCATCGGTGATGTCAACTTCTTCAATCAGTTCGAAAGTAGAGACATCCGTGGGATCGGTCATGATGCCGATGGCAAGTTTTCCAGCGGTCATGTTGCTGCTAGAGGTATTGGCATAGCAGGCATCGAAGGTGATCTGATAACCGTTCAAAGGATAAGCGGCGTCCACTTCAGGCAACACAGCCACCAAAGCGGGATTTTGGTAGGTGCCCATATAAAATGCAAGCACTTGATTGGTGCTGCTTGCACTTGGAGCCATCAAATTGATGCCCGTGTAGGAAGTGTTTTCGACGATGGTGTTCCAGCAGACTGGCAAAGTGGCATCCTCAAAGCCATAGGTGTAAGGCAGCGCCATGGCATCGCATGCGGTGTTGAAGATGGCAGCAGAGCTCCATGCGCTGATTTCGTTTTCACCGCAAATGGCGCGGACATACACATAGTAAGTGGTGCCAGAGGTAAGACCTGTCAAAGCGTAAGGATTGTCAGCGATGTTGGCCACGGTAGGTATGGTGGCATCGTTAGGAAGGATGGTGGCATCGTCGGTGACGAAGATGTCCCATGCGCTTTCCTCACCGCCGGCGTTCCAGCTAATAGTGGCACCCGTGGTGGCGGCATTGGCAACCTGCACGCCCGTAGGCTCAAGACAGCTGGCACTCTCTTCGAAGAGGAAGTCATCGAGGAAGAGGTAGTATTGGTCGTTGGCAGTGTGCATCACAGCCACATACTTGGTTTCGGCAGGATAGTTGGCCGAGAAACGTTGGTAGGTCGTTGAAGCGGTGATCTCGTCGCCCCAGGTGAAGCTTCCGGGGTCATTGTCGGTGGTGGAGTAACCCACTTGGAAAGTTTCAACACCATTTTCATATTGGCTATACCAGAACTCGACATGCAAGCCGTTCACAATGCCGCTCAGCTCAGGAGAGATAACGTATTGAGGTGGAGTAGTGGTGTAGTTAAGGAACAGGAAAGCATTGCCTGAGTGTGCAAATTCTGGTTCTTGATCATCCAGCATCATATTGCTGGCAGGTGACAAAGTCCAGCAGTTAATGTCAGCGGCATTCTCAAAGCCGTAGGCGTAAGGAATGGCGAATGTTTCGGGGCAAGGCGTGGTGAAACTGCCGGCATTGACCCAAGCACTCTGTTCGTCGCCGCAGTCGGCTTGTACCTTCACGGTATAAGCGGTGGCGGGAGCAAGATCTCTTATGGTGTAAGAGTTTCCGGTGACGACCTCAATAGTACCGTTCACGTCAACATTGTAAGAACGGGCATCGCCTCTCCAAGTGACGGTAGCAGTAGTGGCACCCTCTCTGTAGTCGATAGCCAAATCGGTTGGTTTGGCACAGGAGGAGACAGCCTCGAAGCTGAAGTCGTCAAGGTAGAGATAATAACCGTCATCATAATTATCCGCATCGTATTTAATGGCCACACGGACGGTTCCAGCGGGGAGGGTTTCTGTGTATTCTTGCCATGATGTGGAACTGGTAACCAGGCTGCCATAGGTAAACCTACTTGGGTCTGTCACGTTCTCATCGGTAGTGTAACCCACATTAAAGTGATCAGGATAGGAACTAGAGTATGCCTTGTAATAGAAAGACACTTCGACCCCATTAGTACCTCCGCTGAGTACTGGTGAAACCAGGTAAACATCCGATGTCACGTTATAACTAAAGCGGAAGCCATAGGTACCCGTGTGGTATCCGGACGAGTTAATTCCACCAGATGTTGCAGTCCAGCCGTCGGTGGCCAGGTTGTTGTTCTCGAAGCCATACTCGTAAGGCAGGCTTTGTTGTGCATTCATCGCCAACGGCGTGAACAGCGCCATCAGCAACATGATTAGTAAAGTTTTCCTTTTCATTTTCTTAAATTTAATTAAAATTAATATATTTGTTGTGTTTTGTTCTTAAATTTAAGTATATTCGGTTGTAAAGATAATAATATTTTTTGAATTTGCCTGTTTTTTGAGTGAAAAAACAAAAGAGGGCGACTTTTTTGGGGTCGTCCTCTTTATATATGGGATTATGATTTTACGGGATTATTTCTTGTTTTTTTTCAAGGCGTATGCCGCTCCAAAGCCAATGAGCAGGAGGGCTCCGCTGCCGAGGGGAGCGGGTTGGTCGCCAGTCTCACCGTGACCAGGAAGGCCAGGGGCTTTTGGGCTGCGGTTCATCATGCCAGTCGATTCCTCGGTGTTGTCACCCCGTCTGAAGAGGCCACCGCCATCGGCGAAGGTGGTGAGGGAGACGCTAAGAAGAAGAGCGAGGGTTAAGGTTATTTTTTTCATTTTATGTGGTTTTGTTTTGTTGTTTTTTTCGTGACTTTCGTGTTTTTCAATGTTTCTTTATTGAAAGGAGAGCGAAGCTCAAAAAGCCTTCCGAGCTTCGCTTGCCTTTCAATTTTCCTTTTCAAGGATTATTTCACCACGATCTTTTGGGTCTTGACGTTGCCGCCTTGGATGAGTTGAAGCATATAGACGCCGTTGCTCATGTTGAGGGCTTTGTCGTAGTTACCGCTGAAGGTCTCGGTGCTGAGGGTGCGACCGGTGACATCCATGACTTTGAGGGTAGCTTGGCCATCGACGCCGAGGATCATCAGGTGGTTGTTGCTGATGAAGGCGAATTCGTCGTTGTTGGCGGTAGTGCCGGTGCTGTAGACCAGTTTGAAGCGGCTGGTGTAGTCAGTGGTCTTAGCCTCGAAGCTGTAGCTCGGGTTGGCGAGCAGGTCGACATCGTTGCCGGTGAGGTTATCGATGAGGTGGAGGTAGCTGAAGCTGACTTCCTCGTTGTTGAAGCTGAGGGTATAGGAACCGTTCTTTTCAGCCTTGAAGTTGACAGGCATCTCGCCGGTGGCTTCACTGCGGATCACTGCAAAGTCGGTGTTGTCTTGCGTGAAGAACAACTTGGTGTGGTTGGGGTTGAGTTGGAATTTCTTCAGGCCATTGCTTTCGCCAAAACGGATGCGGGCTGCATCGAGGAGCTTGCCTTCCTGAGTGATGTTAAGGTTCAGAGAGCCGCCGAAGTTCTTTTTGCCGAGAGCATACTCAGCGATAGCGACGAGCGCATATTGGCTGGCTCCTTCGGAGATGAAGAATCCGCCTTCTGCAGGGGTGAATGGATCATCGGATTCGATGAATCTATCACCGCTGATAGTATAATGGTCGTAGGTGGCTTCATCGTTATCGAGATCGTACACCCAAATATAGGTGTTGCAAGGATAGGGGTTGCCAAACATATTCCAGTTGGCAAAATCGTACTCATCCTCAGTGAAGGGGAGATAAGAACCAGTAAGGAGGTCTAATTCAGTCAATGCTGGTGTCAATGCGCCTGTGAATTGGAGGGTGACAGGATTGTTGCTTCCATCTCCACTGTTGGCATAGAGGTAGCCGTAATTCTTCCATAATTGGAACGAATTGTTTTCATAGTTCAGCCATTCAAGATCTGCGGAATAGTCGAAATCGTAGAGATCGTAATCGTTTTCCAACATATTTGTGACTTCATCGGGGAAGGCCAACTGATAGTCCTCACCATAATTGTTATAGATGTCCTGATCGTAAACAGGAGTGGAGATTAAGTAGTAGTTATCCTTTTCGCTCTGATATGGTTCAATATCCTTTTCCACGGTGGCAATGACACCAGCGTTGGTATGGATCAGTTGTCCGCCGTCCTTGATGGTGAGTGAACCGCCATCGTTGATGGTGATGGTGTTGGTGATGGCCATGTAATTAGCGGGGATGATGGCGTTGGCGGCGATAACAACGTCTTCACCATCCTCAGGAACTTCGCCGGTATTCCAGTTGTTTCCTTCGTTCCAGTTGCCATCGTTGACAAACATGATACCAGAGGTGGTGGTGAAATTAGCGATTTCGCTCCAAGTGGTGTTATTGCCGTTGCCATCGCAGTCGATGCCTTGCACTTTCCAAATATAATAGGTCATAGGATCCAGACCTTCAAGGGCGAGGTTGTTTCCAGCAACGATTGTGTCATGCCACTCGTAGATGCCGAAGTCATCGATGTTCATTCTGAACTGACCATAGCAATTAAAGTGGCGGATGGCAATATAACCTTGTTGTCCTGCATATTGGCTCAAGTCTGCAGTGTATTCAACCATCTTGATGTCTGTTGTGGTCTCAGGCACTAAGGTGATGGTGAAATCAGAAACATCGGTACCAGATAAGGAGAGGTAGATGGCGAAATGCTCTTCGTTAAAGGAAGCTTCGCTCTGCTGGCTTCTTGCCCACACGCTCATGAGGCCTTGAAGATCAAGTTGAGGCGTAATCAGCCAGTTGTCAGGAGTGATATCATTCCATCCATCATTATTATTGCCAATGCTACTGTAGGAAGTCATCACATAAGAACCGCTATGGGCTTGACCCGAGGCACTCTCCCAATCGTATCCGTCCTCGTTGTTATCGATGGTGGTCCAACCTGTGGGCAGGGAACCGCCTTCGAAATCTTCAAAGAAGCTTGCCTTGGCATAGCTCACGTTGTAGTTTTCTTGATCACCTTCCCAGCTCAACTGGGCAGAGTTTTTGTCCACTTCGGTGGCGGCGAGATTGGAAGGTATGGTGCAGGAGCAGCTCATGGTGTAGGAGGCAATCACGCCGTCTTCAGGAGCGTCGCAACTGCCATCACTGCATCCCTCATGCTCAGCGATGACTTCACCCGTGGAGCTGGTAATGACATAGCCGTTTTCGTATCCATAGGTGTCTGTGGCATAGAAATAGAAATCAACTGCGGCACCATCGCAAACATAGACTGTGAAGTCCTGTGATGCAGCACCGGAAAGGATACACTCTGCCAAGATAGTTTCAGCGTTCGCATCTACCACATAAATTGATCCGCCGCCGTCGCCGTAAGCGTCGGTGAGCGTAATGGTGATGGGGCATTGATCCTCAAACAAGCAGGCATCGGTGGTGATGCTTTTGGCGTTGCTCCAATCGCTGGTTTCGGTTGCGCTGCAGATGGACTGCAACATGATGGTGTATTCAGTCGAAATCTCACCCGTGAAGACATAAGGGCTTGTGACAGGATCGGGCAACACAGTGCCGTTGATGCTGATATTATAAGAGGTGGCCTCGCCATACCAAGTGACAGTTACTTCGTTGCCTAAGGCAGACAATTGGACGTTGCTGGGTTTGGGGCAGTCAGGAGCCTCAAGCACGATCAGCTGGTAGTCTTCAGCCTCACCATAGGATCCACTGATACAGGGGTCTAAGTCGACATCTCCGGAATACATGCCCTCGATACGGATGCGATAGCTTCCTGGACGAGTGGAGGAAGGGATGTTGACGGTGCCAGTCCAATCACTTTGGATGGCACTGCTCTGAATGGCCACATTCTCACCATCATCATCAAAGTCATAGTCTTTATTCCAGTCGATCCACATGCCGTATTTCATAGGATTAACGGTGGCGCCTGGTGTGACGGTGAAATTAAAGCTTTGTCCAGCTCCAACTGTTGCGGAGTAGGAATCGTAGTAGTCGCCGTAACCGCCAGTTGACAACGAAGTTCCTGTGTTGCTGATATTGACCTCGCCGTCCTCAGTGCTGAAACCTTGGATATACATACCGTAATTGGTGCCAGTATAAGAATAAGCAGGCGTGCAATAATGTGGTTCTTCAACCGTGACGGCGCAATCGGCGGTGTAATCTCTACCTTCGTAAGTCATGGTGGCGGTGATGGTGGCGGTGCCGGCTGATACGCCAGTGACAGTTGCTGTTGTTCCGTCGCCTCTTACCGTGGCCACTCTCTCATTGCTCGAGCTGTAAGAGATTCTTGGTGTGCTGTCCACGTTGCCGTATGTAGCAGTAAGGGTTGCAGTGTAACCGATCATTGCCGTTGCAGTGGCTGGAAGTGAGATATATGGGTCGGTTGTGAGTTCGCTGACGGTAATGTCGTCGACGTTGAGATAGAACATATCGGCAGCGGAGGTGCAGTGAACGACTAATCTGACACTCTGATTCGCAAGGTCGGAAGCTGTTGTAGAGCCAGTCTTTTCAGTATAGCCGCCAGTGAATTGACCCGTAATAGAGGCAATGGCAGAGTAATTCGTTGCTGAAGCTATATTTTCTGCATCTCTTGCTTTAACAAAGAACACCTCAAAGGTCTCGTTATAACTACCGGTGCGTACATACAGGCTTACGCTGAGTTCGGTCATGCTGCGGGCTGTGGTAAACGGAGCTGATACCAAATAGCAGTTTGCAGCATTGCTTGAGTTATAGGTATATCTCGCGCATTTTGTACCACTGTTTGGATAGGAGGTTGAAAGTGTCCAGTTATTGCCATTGCCCGCATTGTATGCGAACCAATCTGATGAAGAATAGCTAGTTGAGATGCTCGACATGCTGTCGAAATTCTCGGACAGAAGAACTGTTTGTGCGTTCATCGCCAACGGCGCAAACATCACCATCAGCAATACAATAAGTAAACTTTTTCTTTTCATTTGTTAATTTAAATTAATATTTATTATTATGTTGTATTTTATTCTAAAACACTTTAGTTTCGGGCTGCAAAGATACATTAAAACTTTTAACCTGCAAGAAAAAAAATTAAGGTTGTTTTTCCAAAATCTGTTAGATGTATTGTGGAATAAAGGTTTTGAGGGATTTTTATTTTTTTGAAAAAGCTATCAATGAGAAGAATAAAGATAGGAAAAGGAAGGGATTGGTGTGTTGTTGAGGGAATTAATGAAAGCGTTGTTTGGGGTGTTCTTGTCTTAATAAGTGAAATTATTTTAAAATTTGGTTTTGTTGAGGTGATTATTATAAATAAGGTGGTGATATCGGTATTGTGGTTTACTGGGATAAAAAAAAGAGAGCGACCATCATCGCCCTCTTTTTTGGTTGCTTCTTATTATCTTGTTTCTTACTTCTTGTTTCTTTTCCATGCGTATGCTGCTCCGAAGCCGATGAGGAGGAGTGCACCGCTGCCGAGAGGAGCGGGTTGGTCGCCAGTCTCACCGTGACCTGGAAGGCCAGGGGCTTTTGGGCTGCGGTTCATCATGCCATCGGATTCCTCGGTGTTGTCACCTCGTCTGAAGAGGCCGCCGCCATCAGCGAAAGTAGTGAGGGAGAGGCTGAGAAGTAGCGCTAAGGTTAAGGTTATTTTTTTCATTTTATGTGGTTTTGTTTTGTTGGTTTTTTTCGTGACTTTCGTGTTTTTCGATGTCTCGTTATTGAAAGGAGAGCTAGGCTCGAAAGGCTTTCTGAGCTTCGCTCTCCTTTTACCTTTTACGTTTTACTGTTGTTTTATTTCACCACGATCTTCTGGTTCTTCACGTTGTTGCCCTGGATGAGTTGGAGGACATAGACTCCATTACTGAGGTTAAGGGCTTTGTCGTAGCTGCCGTTGAAGGTCTCGGTGCTGAGGGTGCGACCAGTGACATCCATGACCTTGAGGGTTGCTTGACCGTCGAGGCCAAAGATCATCAGGTGGTTGTTGCTGATGAGGCAGAAGTTGTCTCCGTCAATCGTAGAGCCAGTGCTATATACCAGTTTGAAACGTGAGGCGTAATCGTTGACTTTCGCATTGAAGCTGTAGTTCGGGGTTTCGAGGAGGTCGATGTCGGCACCGGTGAGGTTGTCGATCAGGTGCAGGTAGGTGAAGTTCACCTCGGTGCTGCTGATGCTGAGGGTGTAAGAGCTGTTGGTTTCAGCCTTGAAGTTAACCGGCATCTCTCCCATAGCCTCTCCGCAGACCACTGCGAAGTCGCCGTTATCCTGGGTGAAGTAGAGCTTGGTGCTGTTCTCGAAGAGTTGGAACTTAGGCAAGGACTTGCCTTTGCCGAATCTGACGATGGCGCGGTCGATGACATTGTTGTCTTGCGTGATGTTGAGTGACATCATGGCGTTCTTGGCGTTCTCTTCGGTGGTGAAGGTCAAGGTCTCGCCGTCGCTTTCGGCGATGACGAACACACCTTCCATAGCTTCGATGGCGCCTGAGGAAGCCTCTGTCATGATATCGGTGCCATTTTCGTTCATTCTGTAGTAGTCACAGTCGATGTAAGCATCTACAGCGAAGGGGTTACCGACGAGGTTCCAGCCTTCAAAGTCAACGTTGTCTTGGAGGGTCAGTGTGACCTCGTTAACGTCGGTGTTGGCCGATCCAGTGAAGATCAGGTCAATGCTCTCGCTGTTGGCGTAGAGGTAACCCTTGCCAGTTTCAAGGTCGAAGCCGGGATTGACGTTGTTGTCACCTTCTTTATAGTTGACCCATTCCAGATTTTCGGCTTGGTCGAAGTAGTAGAGGTCGAAGTCGTTTTCGGTCATGTTTGTCACTTCTTCAGGACTGACTTGTCCGATGGGTGAGGCGATGAGGTAGTAGCCGCCATTGCCCGAGTAGGCGTCAATATGCTTGGTGTAGGCTTCGATGGTGGTGAAGAAGCCGAAGTTGCTCCATTCAGTCACGCCGCCATTTCCGTCGCAGTCCACGCCTTGGACTTGCCAGATATAGTCGTTTCCTGGAACCAGCCCATCAAGGTCGATGGTGTTTGTGTTGGCAGTGACTTCTTCCCAGTCATTGGGGTAGATGCCGAAGTCATCGAGGAAGAGGAAGTCTTGATCTTCGTCGATATTGCGGATGGCAATATAACCTTTCGCTCCATTGTAGTTTCTCAGATCGACGATAACTTCTGTCCATTCGGCATTAGCATCACCAGGCTCATAGAGGAGTGAGAAGTCTCTTACGTTAGTGCCAGTGGTGGAGACATAGACGTCAAAGTGCTCATGGTACGTTCCGTCGTCCATCACCCAGAATTTCAGGAAACCATCCAAAGTGACTTGAGGCGAGATAAGCCAGTTGTCAACGCTATATGCGCTTCCGGAATAGCTTCTAGTCATCATCACGTAAGTTCCGCTATGGGCAGGAATCGCTTCGTTTGAGAAAGCGGTTTCGCTATTGATGACATGCCAATCAGTATTTTCAGTGCCCTGGCCGTTACGGAGTGTAATCCAACCATCAGAGCCGTTCTCGAAGCTTTCGAAGAATGACACTGCCGTGTAGCGCACATTGTATTCTTCCAAACCTTCGCTCCAGTTGAGTGTGGCGGTGTTGGAAGTGACGTCGGTTGCACTCAGGCCGACGGGTGCGTCGCAAGCTGAAAGGGTGGTGAAGTTGTCAATGTCGCTCCAGTCGGTGGTTCCATCGGTGCAGATGCCTTGCACTTGCCATTCGTAGTTGGTCTCAGGATCCAGATTAGTGATGGTATAAGGATTGGCCACGTTTTCAAGGGTGTGCCATTCGCCGGCAGGAACTTCGTCGCCGTAGATGCCGAAGTCATCCAGGAAGAGTCCCCAACCATCATAGAAGACGTGGTGGATGGCGATGTAGCCTTGACGTCCTTCATAGTTGCTTAAGTCGATAGTGACCTCAGTCCAAGAGGCAGGAGCGGCACTCATGGCTTTGAGCGTGGTGGTGAAGTTGTTCACAGCATTGCCAGTGGTGGAGAGCAGCACTTCATATTCGTCAGCATAGTTACTCATGATCCAGAATTTCAGTGTTCCGCCGAGTTCGACTTGAGGAGTGACGAGGTAGTTATTGGCGTTCAAGGCACTATTTCCATAACTGAGAGAGATGGCGCATTGGCTGCCGGAATAAGCGGTCGGGAAGTTGGTGGTGAGGCTTTGTGGGTTATAATCAAACCAGCCAAAGCCGCTGAAGGCATCGCCTTGCGTGTAAGTGGTCCAATCCCAGTTATTAAGGCTACCGCTCTCAAAGTCATCGAAGAAGCCGGCTCCAGCAGAGCCCGCGACTCTATAACGCACATTGTAGCTGTCAAGGAAGCCTGTCCACTCCACGTTGGCGGAGATGGCTGAAGGTTCTGAGATTAAATTGGATGGGGTGCTGCACAGCGAAGGAGTGCTGAAGGTTGCGTTGACCCATTCGGTTTCGCCGATGCCTTCGCAGAAGCCTTGAACCTGAATGTCGTAAATGGTTTCGGGTGTGAGGTTCTCGAGTGTATAAGGAGCTGTGGCATCGGTGATGGTTTCAGTCCATGCACCGTTCGAGTTGCCCACAAAGATATCATCGATACCGAAAATGAAAGCGTCGTTCGAGACACATTGGATGGCCAACTGGATGGTCTGACCAGCGTAGGATGACAGATCGTAGCTATATTCCGTCCAATCCTCGGTTGGAGTGATGGAGGTATTGGCACTTCCTGCCAGATAGGAGCTGAAGCTGCCGTCTCCCCTGTAAACACCTACTTTGAAAGCTTCCGGATAATCGTCAGTGTATTCCATGGCCCAGAATGAGAAGATATCTCCTTGTTCAATCGTGATGGCAGGCAGGATGAACCAGTCGTTGTTGGGAGGAGTGGTGGCTGCGAAGCAGGCTCCGAAAGCGGTGCCGCCGTGTGAGTACAAACCGTTACCCACTCCATCTTGGAAGGCGATGAACGCTCCTGTGTATCCTTGGTTGGTGAATGTAGTACCTTGGATGGAGTAGGTTGCAGAGCCGTCACCGTCGTAGGTGGTGCAGGGTGAGAAGTTGTCAACAGAGAAAGGCTCGGCGGACTCGAAGTCATAGAAGAACTTGGCAGTAGTCTCTCTGTAACGGATGTTATAGCTGTCAGACTCGCCAGCCCAGATGAAGTCGGCAGTGGTAGGAGTGATGTTATAGACAAGGGAGACGGGGGCTTCGCATGCCAGAGGCTGCGTCACAGTTTGGGTGATGTGGAAGTTTACAATGTTTTTAGTGGCTGCACGTGCGCTGGCGGTGGTGTTGCTCATGCTAGTGGGTGTGTAAGTGTTACGGCCACTGACACGCATGGCTTGGTTGTTGCTACCAGTATAAACATGGAAGTTCATGCCTGTTACATAAGTGCCTCCAGTGTGGTCATACACCATTAACGCGACATTGCTAGTGCCGTTGTATTCAAATGGTGTGGTGAAGGTGATTTCCTTCCAGCTGGATGCGCTAAAGGCGACGCTGCCACTATAAACCAAGTTTGCAGAGGTCGGAACGATCCAGTCAGTAGTACTGCTGAAATTGTTCTTGGTAGTGCTTATCATATAAATATCCAGGGTGCGGGTGCGCGCTGTCGTTCCTGAATAGTAGAATTCAATGCCAGTGATTGTACCTGCATCACCAATCTCGGAGGAAGTGTAAATCTGTTCTGTCACAGAATATATTTGTCTGTTAGCACTGTACGTTGGGAAGTAATTGTTCGAAGTTCCACTGGTACCGCCAACATTAATCACATTGTCAACTACCTCATTGGTTCCAAACACAGCGCTTACGGTGACATCGAACTCAGGCATGGTGAAGGTGTCGTTTGTCACGGTCACGGTGTTGCTTGAGTTGCCGGTCTCATAGACATTCCATGACATGAAGATGTAGCCTTCATTGTTTCTGACGCTCAATTGGATTCTATCGCCAGGCTGTGCGGTGTTTTGTGAAACAGTGATGGTACCACCGATCAGATTAAGCACGGTCACGGAGAAGCCGCTTCTGAAGGATGCGCTGATGGTCACGTCGCTGTCGGGCATCTCGAATTGGTTGTTCACCACAGGGACGTTGCCTTTGCTCACGGTGTTCACATCCCAATGATCCAGATGGTAGTTGGGTTCAGGAGTGGCTGTCAGGGTGACGATGTCGCCGACGTATGCTGTGGCGGGGCTCACGCTGATGGTGCCGTGCTCTTGCTGGGGCGTATAAGAGAAGTGATGTTCGGTCAAAGCCGTGAAGTTGGCTGTGTAAGAGGCGTCGCCTTTCACGGTGAAGGTGTAGGTCGGGTTGGTGGAGACCACGTTGTTGTTCAGCGTCCAGTTGGCAAACACGTAGCCGTGGTTGGGCGTTGCGGTCAACGTGCACTCAGAGTCACCATAATACTTGCCTGCGCCTTCCACGGTGCCGCCAGCGCTCGGGTTGGCGTTGACAGTGATGTTGTATTCCGTGCCACCCACGATCGGGATGGTGGTGATGTAAGGCTGGCGTTGGTTGCGGGTGACCACGATCATGGCGGTGCCAGTGGTGTTCTGTGCAGTGATCGGCACATCGACAGAGGTGGCGTTGGCGGGAACGGCGGCCACACCGATAATCTCGTTGTTGACGGTGATGGCCACATACGATCTGGCATCGGCGTTCACGGTGAACGTGGTGGCACCGATTTGCAGTTGGTTGGCGTGGCTCACGGTATTGGCAGTCGGCACCTTGAGGTAAGGCATCACGGAACCGTCGCCCAAGCACTGGTAGCCTCTCCAGTAGTATTCGTCGGAAACGCTGGATTCGTAACCTTTGGCGTGGGCGTAAGTCACAGCCACATTGCCGATGTAAGGAACGGAGTTCAAGGTGTTGAAACCTGTATCATCGAAGAGAGCATCATACATGCCTGTGGTGGTTCCAGAAACAGTCTGGACAGTGGTGCTTTCGCCTGGGTAGTTGAACGCGCCAACACCAAAGTAGTAATCCTCATACCATAAGCTCTCCGGAACGGAGCCGATGTAACCAAAAGCGCCCTTATTGTTGGCACGGATCATCGTCTCGCCCAAGCACGGGCTGTATGAACTGTTGCCCCAGTTGGCGGTAAGACAGCAGTTGGCAACAATCCACATGGGTTTATTGCTGTTAGTCATCGAATTGGCATTGGAATTGGTAAATTCCGGGTCGGCAAGCATCTGAATGTCACCATGTGCGGTGTAGTTGAGGAAACCAACATTGTTAATGTTATTATAAGCTGCAGTTTGACCCGATTGGTTAGTGTAATATGCAGTAGCAGTAATACCGTGGGCAGTGTTATAATAATTATTGGTGGCATATTGGATAGTGGGCTTACCAATGTATTTAGTCCAATAGCTGTCCCAACCAGCGACAAGCAAAGTATTGTTCAGGTAGCTCGGGTCAGTCATAGTGTATTTTTCGTACATCAAAATCTTATTCACCAAGTAGCCAAGCTGTGTGGTGTTGGCGACGGACATACGGCTCATGTACATGTCGTGATAAACATCGCTGTCAATAGAAGCGTATTGATTGTCGCTGATATAGGGGTTGTAGCTGTTTCCTGATTCATTATAGGTTGTATAATTTCTCACAACAGTTTCGTCACCAACGATAACCAAGAAGGTCGGGTGATTGGTGTTGTATCTACTTTGAATCAGTGAGCGGACATTGGCAGCGGAGGTGCTGCTGGTTACTTCCTGCACATCCACATCGATACCCTTCTGTTTCTTCCAGGTCAGCCAGTTTTGGAAAGCGGTGCTGCTGGTAAAGGTCGAGGTAGTCACCACGAGCATCTTCACAGGAGTGGTGTAGAGGTCTTGGTGATCGCTGTAGGCATCCATGATGGCTCTGCCGTTAAACAGCTGCTTATAGACGATATCGAAATAAGGGCTGTAGGTGTCAACCAACATCTGCTCGGTAGCTTGTGCATCAGCACCGTCGAAGTGAACGGTGACCTCAATGTCATTGAACACACGGATGGTGTTGTTGACGGGGTCGTAGCTCACGGGTTCGATGGTCATCTTGCCGAGCTGAACACCACGCATGATACCTTCAACGCCGACAACGGCTTGGGGCTCACTGCGGAGACCACGGGTTGACTGGTAGGCGGCCTCGTTCATGATGAAAGGCACGTCCTCAGGCTTTTGGCTCTTGCGAACAGGGAGCTGGCGAGGCACCAAGGTCTTCATGTCGTAATCAGCAAGGTTGTAGTCGGTACTGCTGTAGCTCGTGATTTCGATGCGCGGATTGGCGCCGAAAGGCACAGCGATGAGTTGGTTCACGACGGGGATCTGAGGGTCACCCTCGTTGCCACCGATAACGGTGTTGGGCAGGCTGAGCCAAGAGAAGGTCCCGCGTTCGCTCTCGTAGTCCTGCGCCTCGATGGTTGAGAACGAGAACGTAGCCTTGAGGCTGTTCATGTCGCTTTTCACGCACTCGGCTCTGTCAGCCGAACGCAACTGAATTTTCTGCTGAGCTATAGCGCTGATACTGAGTATCATGCATAGCAGAGTAGTAAAGATTTTGTTCATTTTAGTTTTTTTTGTGTTGTTAATTGTTTGTATTTGAATTGTTTCCGATTTCTTAAATAGACATTTTCATTCGGGCTGCAAAATTAACAAATTTAACAATACAAAGTTAAAAAAATTGTAATTAATAAAAAAAATTGTAATAAATCGATAGCCTATCATATATTAATAGGTGTCAGGATCGAGCGTGAAAGAGATCAGGGAGGTGATGGAATTTCGGGATTGCAGTGATAAAAAAAAGGTTACGGGCCAGTATTGGCCCGTAACCTTTTTAGCGTGATATTAATGTTAAGTAGATGGTCGTTTTTAGAAGCTGTTTTGATTTTTTTCGAGCTTATTTGAGAGGGATTTTTGAGGATGATTTTTCTGTTGAGCGAACGACGATAGCGGGCTATCGGAGCGAGCGAAACAAAAAATCAGACCAAAAAGACCCTCAAAGAAGCCG
>JAEEII010000243.1 GCA_016281295.1 Bacteroidales bacterium | reverse complement strand
TCGGCATCGTTATACCAATTGACGAGGTCTGTCATCAACGCCGGGGTTTCCTCTGGCGATGCATATTCGAATCGATCGCCATAGCGAGTAATCACACTATTTGGCCGCGTCTTATATTGCCCTGCGTGAATCACATAACTGTTTTGTTGTCCACCTGGAAGGTTACGAAAGACGGTGTAGTCCTCTCGGAGTAATGTTTTATGGAGTGTTCTGATAAAGTGTTGTGTCAAGGGCGTGTGACTCTCCTTCACTTCCTGACTCATCATTTCCAAGCCCACCTGACTAGCCTTCATCTCCGTGAAATCTTGAAGATGTCCTTCACCGCTTACGGCGCCGAACATCAACAGTAATTCAGTTTGCCCGTATGTTAGTGTGTTACCTTCAATGTGATTACTGTTGTAGTTGTACTCAATAGTAAAACGTCGGCTAAAGCTACTCTGTTGTGTTTCGGTAAGAGGTTGAAGAGACATCCAGTGTTCAAACAGGCTGCTCAGTTTTTCTTTTGGCATATTTCGATCAATTTAATTCAAAAAACCCTTATAAAAGTGGTAACTTACCACCTTTTCGGTGCAAAAATACAATTTTTCTTTTTATTCAAAGCGATTTTTTCTTCGGTGTTTTCAAGATGTGGGTGACTTGCAAAATGCGATATTTTACATAAAAATCGCTTTCAGACTGCGATATTTTACAAAAATTGAAAATTTAGAATGCGATATTTTACAAATTTCCATGTCAAACTCATTTTTTCCATTATTATCATGTCATGGTTGTTTTTAAAAAACAGAATCAATGTGATTTGGTTTAATATTATCCATAATTATGAAAATTTTCTTTTTATATTACGGTCGTTTGAACATCGTAACGATGGCCGTCCTGTCAATCGTGAAATTAACCTTGATGATTAAGCAAATATGAAAATGCCAGGTGTATAGTGCGTCATTCTTTCCTTAAGAAAAGGTGCAAGCAAATCTTCAAAAATCTCATATTTTTAATCAGATTTTTGATAAAAACATCGATTCTCTTCAAACATACGTTTTACGAATCGCGGCTTGAGGCAACTTTCCGAAAGAGTAATAAAAACTGCGTATGCATACCAGTGGCTCTTACCTTAAGGATTGCTATTCTCCTCCTTCTTCCTGGGCAAAAACCTTATCCCAGTCAACAGTGTTTTTGCGATATTTCAATACTTTTACAATATGGTAGTTGATAACCCATTGGCAAGCCGTTTCGTCAATGACATCCTTTGTGTTGAGGTTTTTGTCGGAGATCGTGTCATGTATACGATTATATGCTTATTCGATTGTCTATTTCTTCATTGGCGATTATTTCTTGTTAAACAGGCTTCAAAGTTACAATTTTTCCCTAAATCTTCAACAGTTTTTTGAAATGCTTCCCAAGTTGTTAATTCAATTAATTAGTATTATATTAATAATTATAATATCTTTAAAGAAATAACATTATCTTTGCAAGCTAAATCAGAAACAACCACCATGAACTCAAAGAAACCCTTCGACTAAGACAACAGAACAAAGATTCCATTCTTGGAATTAGTAGAACTCATCCATCAAGACTGCGACTACCATTTCGCCATTATCGACAATGAAATAGACGAAGAACTATCAACTAAAGCAAAAGAAATAGGAATAGACCTAACGGGTTACAAACATGTTATAGAAACATCAGGTACTAGGCATTCTGAATCGCGACATGGCGAAGAAAGCGCCGACCGTTCCCCGTTATCAATCGAAGACTATTTGTTAATACCCTACATCATCAAACATCGCGATTCGATTGAGATATCAAACCACAGGACTAAGAAACATGGGTTGAAAACCATTCTCTATCGCAAAACCATTGGGAACCAATACGTATATGTTGAGGAAATCCGAATTGGTCGAAACAAAAGTCTTGCGTTTGTGTCCCTTTACAAGAGGCCTATCAAAAAAGCCTCCCAATAAAGGAAGGCTTTAACTTGTTATCGCGGGGGGTGTCGTACCAGCAGGTCCGTCCCTCACGTCTTGATAATCCATTTGTTTTTCATTCCGTTGTCCGCGACCAACTGATTGCAAAGATACAACAAATTTCTTTCTTCGCAACATTTTTGTAAAAAATATTATTTCAACACCTCAGCGAGTTTCGCCTCAAGTTCCTCTCCGCGAAGTCCTTTGGCAATCATCACACCGTTGCTGTCGTAGAGGAAGTTGGAGGGGATGTACTGAATCAAGTAGTCGGCAGAGGCGCTGTTGTCAACGTCACGCACCTGAATCCAAGTCATGCCGTCTTCAGCCACGGCTTTGAGCCAGGCAGCCTCATCTTGGTCAACGCTGACACCAATGATTTCAAAGCCGTTGGCGTGATATTTCTCGTATGCAGCCTTCACGAAGGGGTTCTCTGCACGGCAAGGACCGCACCACGATGCCCAGAAATCGACCAACACCACACGATTGCTATTGATGACCTTCTCGAGGTTGACATCCTCGCCTTCAGCGGTCTTCAAGGTGAAGTCCATGAACTTGGCGCCGACCTCCACTTTGGCATGTGTTTCAATGTAATCGTTTAGCCGTTTACTATACACCGACTCGGTGGTAAAGCCTTTGGCCACTTCCTTCACCTGATCGTATTCAAAATTCTCCACATCCCGGAGCAACATGAAATGGGCCATATAGCTGTCGGAGTGTCTCTTGATGTAGTCCAAACGATAATTTTCATAGTCTTTCATGCCTGCCTCAAGCTGCATCTGCAGTTCAGCCGACTTCACCGTGTCGCCAGCCATATATGTAGTCTGGATTTCCTCGAAAGTAGCCATCAGGACATCTTCCATGGGCTGAAGTTCCTGACGGTAGGCATTGTAGGCATCCATGGTAGGACAGCCTTTCACCACCCAGTTCTGGAATGCTTCCTTGTCGCCCGAGATGATGGTGTTTTGGTTTTCGGTGAAGAACGGGAACGACTCACATCTTTCAGCTGGATCGAATTTGATAACGTAATAGGTCTGAGGATCAGCAAAATCGGCTTTTAGCACTGCTTGTTGTCCTGCGAAGACGGCGGTGTCGATGCACACTTCCTTGCCTTCAACATCCTTGAAGAGATAGACAGTCTTTTGGTCCGCATTATCCAAGTTTAACGTGACCGTGAATTGCTTAGTTTTGTTGCAGCCACTCAGGAAGAACAAGGCTGCCATCAGAGCGAAGAATAGTTTTTTCATTTTTTATAATATTTTTAGTGAATAAGATTCCTTTAATACCCATTTCACAGGCAGCCTGCACATTGGCAGGGTTGTCATCGACAAAAACAGTCTCGTCGGCATTGATGCCGAAACGCTTCAGTGCCAGTTCAAAGATCCGGTGGTCGGGTTTCATTACCTTTTCCTTGCCTGAGATCACCATGTCCTCCATCAAGTCGAGCACGGGATATACAGGGCGAACCAGAGCGAAGGTCTCCACCGACCAATTGGAGAGTCCGAAGATGCGGTACCCCTCCCCTTTCAGCCGTTTCACGAGCTCCTCCATGCCTGGGATTTGTCCGCCCATCATTTTCATGAATTCGTCGTAATACATACGGATTTCCTTCTCCCATTCGGGATGTTGGGTAATCAACTCCGCTGTCCCTTCAGCGACAGGCTTCCCATTGTCATGCTGGGCGTTCCATTCATACGTGCAGATATGAGTCAGAAACCATTCGGCTTTCTCCTTGTCGCCAAAATAGAGGTCATATAGATAATGCGGGTTCCAGTCGAGGAGGACACCACCGTAGTCGAAAATGATATTTTTAATCATGTTGGGATGGTTCGTTATTTGAATCCTTGTTGTTTTCTTTCTTGGTATGCTTCAACTCCTCAAGATAGCTTACTGTGATCACGCCTGAAGGCAAGGCAATGACGGCCACGCCAAACAGGGAAGACAACATGCTGACGAAGCGTCCGATGTCGGTGACCGGGGTCAAGTCGCCATAACCCACGGTAGTCAAGGTCACAGTGGCCCAATAGAGTGCGTCGAAGAAATCGCCGAAAGTTTCATTCCCAGTGACCGGGTTGATGTGAGGCTCGGCGTTGAACATAATCAAAGCCGTGAGAAAAACATAAAACACCGCGATGAAAAGCACGGTCAACAGCACCTGTTTCTCTCTTTGTATCACCCGTCCCAGCACTTGAATCTTATCGGTGTAGTGAAAGACCTTGAATAGGCGCAGCACCCGCAAGAGGCGGGCGATTCTGAGGATCTTGAAACCTTTCCAGAGAAAGCTGATCACCGGGAGGATCGACAGGAGGTCGATGATGGCCCATGCCGTGAAAGGGTATCTCAAAAAAGGCAGTTTTTTCCCATCGAGCCGGAAATCGGCGGTGATCCAACGCAGCAGATAGTCGATGATGAAAAGACTCACCGTCACCATCTCAATATAATGAAAGGCTGGATAGGATTTGGCAAACATCAGAGGGATGATGCTGACGACGATAGCCACAAGCATCAGGATGTCGTAAGCGATGCTGATGGTGTCGCCTTCCTTGCCTTGTTCAATGATACGGTAGATTGTCTTTCTCATGGTTTTTCTTTTTTGCAAAGATAGCATCTTTTTTAGGCCACACAAAAGAAACAACCAAAAAAAAATTCCCCGACCAGTGTATTAACCGATTGGGGGATTCCTTTTCCCGTAGGGCTGCCATATTGTAGGGCTGCCATATATGACAACCCTACAGACGACGTGGGTTTTATTCCACCACCACCTTCCGGACGAGGCCGTCGCTGTTGCGGACGGTGTAGATGCCCGGGCGGAGCGTGAACGTATGCGTACCGTTCTCGCTGTGGTTAGTTGTGACAGTCTGACCGAGGATATTATAGATGGTCACTGTCGGAGTACCTTCAACGGTAAATGAACCGTTGGTCGGATTTGGGAAAATTTTGAAATTTTGTTTTGTGTGTTCGCCGATGCCTACGGTTTCCCAACTGCGGTTGGAAAGTAGGCGGCTTTCGGGACGTCCATTTTCGACGCCCTGGACGACGACCATTCCATGGTCGAACTGGTTCTCTGAGCAGGTATAGCTCGTGACACCGGCACCTACGAAGTCGATGACTGTAAGGTCACCATCCTTGTTGTCAGGATTCCATTCGCAGATGTTGTAGCCCAGCAGGTCGTAGCCTGTGGGGATGTTCCAGTTAACCTCAATGGTGTTGTTTATACCAGTGAGGTAAGCCATGTGGATGGTCTCTTTTGGATAGCTCGTGATGGGGCATTCCTCGCCTTCGGAAGTGATGCCAACCATGGTGTAGGTACGTGATGCAGCGTCGCTTCCGATGTTGTCGGTGAAATAGCCGTCGATGTAGGGTGCTGTGCCTACTTCTAAACCATCACGTTTTACCTTAACTGTGCTGATGTACTCAGCTTGCTCAGGTGTGGTAGGCCAAGTGACCATGTTGTGGTTGGTCTCAAGGTCGCAAGTAGCAAGGCTAACCTCAACATTATCACGGACGATGAATGTGCGAGTGATCGAGCCACAGTTATCGGAAATGTTGCAGGTATAGGTCCCAGGTTCTGTAACTTCGATTGTGTTTGTTATCTCACCCGTTGACCAAGAATACTGCATATAACCGAGGGAATCAGGGTCTATCTCAAGTGGAAATCCTTCTCGTTTCCAAATGGTGCAGGTAAGAGGACTTGGCACATGAGTTTCCCAAAAGTAGAATTCAAAAGAGCAGGCAGAGCCTGAACAACCATAATATCCGATGTCAAACCAATCATCTTCATGATATCCTTGTAAATTCACGATTAGTGGATTGTCATATACATAACCACCAGTCCACCAATAGAAATCTTCGCAACCTTCTTGGGCATAAATAACGGCGTTTTCAATGTTATCTTCTACACAGATATCGATGTAGCGAATGTGATGAGCGATAAGTGAATCGACATGAATAACGAGGTTGTTTTGTGCAATAGCAAGCATATTGCAAGCTATAAGCGAAACAAGTAACATTAACTTTTTCATTTTGTCTTTTCCTTTCTTTTTTTTGTTTTTATACTATCTATATTATTTGATTTTTTATTATTGTAATTATTTTATTTATTTAATGTTAAAAGTCAATATTATAAAAGTCATTCTGGTGTCTCAATAGGATCATAATGTCATTGTTCAGTTGTTGGCCATGGATTATATCAACATTGACTTGTAATCTGTTTGTTGTCCCCTGTCTTTGTACCACTTACTATATCGTACCATCATCGACCATCTGTACCGTTTTTCATACATCCGACAAATCTATTGTTTATATATGTGATGGTTCAAGCTGTACTACTGTTGCAAGTTATCGCAACCGCAGAATTCGCAATTTCCTCGCAACTGGATGCGATTTTTATACTTCAATTGACGTCAAGAGTTGCTTTTGCTCAAGTTTTATTTATTCATATACTATATCTTGTGTTTCCATTTTGTGCATCTACATTTTGAAAGTATAGATACGCTCACGAACGGGTTCAAACTATAAGTTCTTTGTTTCATATTATTTCATGATGTGCTGCAGGATCGTCATGATTTCATGATGCGTAGATGTAGATGAAGTTGTCAGTGCTTGTATTTCAAGCGACGATGGTTCATCCTACAGCAAGTCACGCTCATGTATAGAACTGTCCTCAGTTTCAAATTCTAAGTCATTTGGCGTCCATGATTACACGGCTTGAAGCCAAACCACCATCTCCTTGCATAGTGAAGAATCTAAAAGCTCATTCATTATAGAAGTTATAACCACTGAAAAAGAAAAAATGGTTTAATCTACTTGGTGTTATAACAGTTTGTTCGTCTTCTGATAATCGTCCAAATCCTTCATCATAAATGTGTTTATACTCTGTTGTTCGGAATGGATCTCAACCTTGTGTTCCGTCTTCGCCTCCGTCACCGTTACCAAGGAGTGAGACTTGTTTACAGTTACCTCAGTTAGCATCACATATTCGGCTGACATTGATTTGTCATTGAGTCGTCCTACCCAGCCCAAAATCATTTACCTGAATCAAGTTTCCTGAAAGGATTATTCCGGTACCTCGATTTCCATCGTTTTTTAGTGCTTTGATACTCAAGTTTTGTAATTTTAGACTTCCGAAAGGATTTCGGTTGATTACGTTGTAGTCGTATGCATTAACTGTCGCTAATCATGCTATGAATAGTGCGATAAGCGTGATAAAGATTTTTTTCGTGCGTGGTTTCATGTTTGTTTTGTTAAGAATTAAAGATATGATTACGCATTAATTTACTTAGTTTGGATATTTTGATAATAACCATTTAACTGGGTCAGGTGCAAGTTTTAAGAAGTCAGGATCGCCAACTTCGTTAATCATTGATTGAATGCCTTGGTAAGCGTTTCTGTCGTCTCCTTCAGCTCCTCCAAGTAGTGTAGCTCATTGAGCAGTGACTGTGGCTGTGAAAGATGTCTTGTTTGGTCATTTTGTGTCAGTTGATGATACCTGACCTTTTGGTTGGTTAGCTATGTACTCGTTTCAACCCGTGATTACTGGTGCCTCAGTACTAAATATCACCATTCAGGTGTTTGCCATTGTCCTTATACTTGTATTTCAGTCTGTGTCTTCAACTTCGACTCGGAGTTGCCTTGGTCATTGTAACCACAGCTTCGCCACGTCAATCACAGAAGATTTAATGTAGTGCGCTGCCAATCAATCTGTTCCGCGAATGACAAAAGATATCAAAAGATGCCGTAAAGTTCGGAAAACCAAAGCAGGCCTCCAAGGCAGGTTGTCATGGGTTGTTTGACAGATTGTCTTGGATTGTTTGACAACGCAGGGGTTGACACCGTTCAACGCCTCTTATTTATAATGATTAGAAATTGTATCTTTGCTTGTTCTTAGATACTCGGAATAGCACTGGAAGAAATCGCGGTTGAGCAGCTTGCTGATTTTCAGGAGGTGGTCGGTATAAATGAAGCCTCGCTCCAGCAGGTGGTACATGTTCTGCCGAGAGCATCCCGTAGCCTTGGCGAGCCAAGCCACACTCCGCCCCTGGAGGGCAAGTTCCTCCCTAATGAGATGTCCGATGTGGGGCGCTTCGTTCATAAAAAAGGCGTGAATCCGTTCCTTGCTCGCTTATCAAACCCATAGGTATCGCCAAACACCTGTCTCATTGATAAGCAGGAACGGTTCACGCCAAATTGGCGTGAACCATCCGCAAACTTATTCCCATGAGACTACAAATTGGCGATTTGACGGGTTGAGAATAAGAGCGTCAAGCTCTATAGTTTATATGTCAGTTCGTTGTTTTTCTTTTTTGTTTTGTTTGTCTGTTTTTAGTTGTTAATATTATGCTTCAATACCATTATCATAAATGTATTCGGGTGCGATATCAATGCTGCCATCGGCCCATTCAAGCGTATCCGTAATGACAAAAGTCTTGAAAAGATTTATATCCTCCAAAGGTTTGAAAACAGGATACCGTTCAATAAGTGGAGAGAAGTCAAAAATACGCCTCTGCCCATCATTGAATATCAAGAACATCCTGTATCCATCAAGATATTTCGCATCAATTATTTCTTTCCACATATCGTTTATTTTAATGGTTCAATTTTATCAGGTTCCAATCCATTTGATGCCTGTTCCCAAGCTTTCATTATTTCATCACGATGAATATCCAGCCACTCCAAAATTAAACGAAGTGCTCTTTCAGAAATCTCACCTTTTACTTTACCGTTTTCAATCTCAACGGACACTTTATCGTTCTGATAAGTAGCATGAAAATGAGGCGGATTATGGTCGATAAACCTTAAAATGATCTTGATCCCAAAAAATTCTGATATTGTTGGCATGGATAGTTGTCTTTATTTCGCAAAAATACAACATTTTTAATAATCATCCCCGAAAAAACACTATTTTTGCCGTTTGTTTTATTTACGACTATGGAAATCAGCAGCAAATACAGCCCTCAGGAAGTTGAAGGCAAATGGTACGAACACTGGATGGAGAAGCGTTACTTCCACTCCACTCCTGATGAACGCGAACCCTATACCATCGTGATCCCGCCGCCGAATGTGACCGGCGTGCTTCACATGGGACACATGATGAACAACACGATCCAAGATATCCTGATCCGCCGCGCCCGCATGCAGGGCAAGAACGCCTGCTGGGTGCCTG
>JAEEII010000242.1 GCA_016281295.1 Bacteroidales bacterium | reverse complement strand
GGTTGACTTGCACAAAGAACCCCTGATGCGGATGAAGATAACGCGAGGCATAGAGTGGGTTGACCGATGATCCAGGACAATACGTGATATAACCATGCTTGTCAGCATCCAACAAGGTGTAAGCGCTTTGGGACAAGATTCCCGCGTTGTCGGTGGCAAAGCCGTCGAAATCAAGGCAGGCATGGTAAGGGTTGCCAACCATGTTATAGCCAGGATAGATAGTTCCTTGACGGGTCACCGCCCTGCTGACATTGCTATTATTCAACCTTCCATAAGCTTGAAGTCCCGTCTTTCGGGCAACAGCCCATAAATACCCCTTTCCAGGAACCAGATAACTTTCGTTGGTATAATTAATAGGTGCGCCCGTCACATTATGATAATGATCTCCCGTTTTACGTTTGAAATTCGGCCACCCACCATTAGGCTCGTCATAGCAATAGAAATCCCAACCATTATAAGGCGAATTGGTAGGGAAATAGCCATCAGCCAAGTTGAATCTCACCTGCGAGGGGTTATTGAAAGGCCCTCCGTTGGTGTACATGAGATAGTCAATGCCCACGGGAGCATCGGCAAGCGGAGTACTCACCCCATGCCAGTCATAGCTGGCACCAGCAAAATCAGAACCATCACTGTTATCCAAGGTGATCATCACATTCGCTTTCAGTTGATAATTCCCTTTCAAGGTAGCTTCTTCGGTGACAAACAACGATTTCTCCCACGACTGAGAAATGTTATTGGCATTAATGGCATCACACTGTCCGTAATAGGCCAACGCGTTGTTAGCAACAACCTGTTCCCCTGACAGATGGTTGATAGAAGCATAACGCAAGGCCTTGAACTTGTCGGTTCTAGTCAGTTTAATAGCGGTATTCACTTCGGTTGTTCCATTATGAAAATCGAATCTGTGAATGGGGAGATTCTCGTTGAATTGAAAGTCGCCAGCAACAGTCCATGTGGTGAAGTCCTCTGCTCCATGAGCCTTTACCCAGCCGTTCAGCGTGTCGGCCAAGGCGATATCGCTGAGGCTGTTCCCTTTATACAACCTTGGACCGAACTCCCCATAATAATAAGGAGTCTCCACCCATTTATAGCGTAGGCAACCGCTCGCCGCAGTACCGCCAACCAAACCGAACACGGAAGGATCAAAAGGATAATAACAATAGCGCATCTGACCTGTATTGTTGTAAGCCAATTGTTTCAGTTCAGACAAAGGCATCAGACGGGATTCCTTTATCCTGATTCTATTCATCAAAGACTGAGGATTATTGTCTTGCTGTTGCAAATGATGGGTGAAGAACTTCCCGGGGTTCTCCTTGTAAGCCTCTGGAATCACGCTGGATGTGCCTCCATGAGCGACCGTCCCACCATGCCATTGCGCATGTTCATAGTTGATGCCCTCGATGTTCGTCTCTGTGTTATAAAAGCCATCCAGTTCATTGGTATTACGCTCAGTAAGCAAACGGGAGAAACTGTCGTCAACTAAAGGAGTCACCAATCCCCCGCGCCCATCCTCATTGACATAAAACACAAAGGATCCCACACCCCCGATATAAATAACATCGCCGATATTATACCCAGTTCCATAGAATTCATGAGCATACTTGATGAGGGTTGTCGTGCTTTGGAATATGGATTGGTCTTTGACATGTAATTGACCCGTCTCAAAACAGCCTTTGATATAGTCTTTTTTATACATCGAGCAGCTGGCAATAAAACCCGCCGACCAAGCGAGAGGACGTGCTCCAGCCCTGCATATCGCCTGCACCCCCATCATCATGCACAATTGCTCAAAAGAGGGAATAAACCAGCCTCTCGACTGACTACTGGCATAATTGTTTTCCATCACGCCCGCATTGTCATGAACCAGGTAACCCACCTCTGTCCCACTGGATTTCACAGAGAAAATCAAAGTGGCATTGGCGAAAGAATTCCGTATGGAAGCATTGTTTTTCACCGATCCCACAAGACCTCCCATTTTAAAACTTTCTATGGTGGCGTTGCTGGAACTATTGGTCATGCTGCCTCCTTCCATACAGCCCACCAGTCCTCCGCATAGCGCTGAGGCGCTTCCCGTAATGATGGTAGCTTCCGTTTCACAGTTGTTGATGGTGGTATTCACCGCATGAGCCACCAGACTGCCACCATATCCCGTGAAATCACGGAAACGTCCACTCATAATCACATTGGAAATCGATGCACCTTGGGTGATGCCAAAGAAACCGGCACGCCCTTGGGAATCAGGAGTCACGCCGTTCAATGTGATGACGTGTCCTCGACCGTCCAACGATCCTGTAAAGACCCCTATGGGAACCCAGTCGTCCACCACAAGGTCATCTGTCAAATAATAACTGCCATCCATCGTCATGGACATCAGATCCCCAACACTTCCAATGGGGGTTTGCGCATAGATCCTCACACCGAAGACCATAAGCATAAACAAGAAAACACACCGTTTCATCATACCTTATAATTATTTAATGAGTAATATTAGTTTTCATTGGGGACATGGAAGTCAGAAGGTTGATTACTAAAAACTTCTGACTGCCCGTATTTTTCTTGTAGATTTTTTAAACCAACCCGAAGTGGTACATTGTGATCCATCATAAACATTGCTCCAGTTGGCGCTACTGCATGTGGACACCTCTGTAGAGGAATGCCATGTGCCTTGTGAGAACATGGTGCCTCCACATGCCGCCATCGCCGCATTGACGAATCCCATGAAACCATACATCATCCGAAGTTGCCCGTAAGAGGGCAGATACCAATAATCACCCCGAACCACAGGTTTCTGTGAGAGATCAGCGATGCCGTTTTTTTCCGAATAAATGTAATTCAAAGGCGGACTTGTGGTCTCCGAAATCTCCGCACCACAACCAGTGTAAATGAACTCCACCAAACGTTTTGTGTTCTGCCAACCACATGTGTCACCGATGCCTCTCGAGGTCACCTCATGAAAAGGATTGAACGGAGTCACAATCCCCTCCACTGGATAACGAGCCACACAGGTATCATAGCAGACAGAACCTATCGGCGCCCATTGGCAGGCATCCCTCTCACCCGTCTCCACGACCCAGCCATGCCAGCCAAGCTCGCCACCCTCGACACCACAAGGAACAGTGCCGTAATAAGAATAAAAAACCACTCCCAGCACGGTCCCCAAAGGATTCGCCTGATCCCATTGCCGATAATCCACAAAATGCTCCTCGCCATTCCCGTCCTGATATAAGATATCACCAGGTTTGATGCGATTGGTTAAATAACCCTCTGACTGTGCATAGGCAGAAACCACTGTAACACACAAGAATACAAACAAATACAATTGTTTAATTTTGTTTTTGAAATTAGTTTTCATCATTAATATCCTTTCGTTAGATTTTCGATGCAAAAATATGTATTCTACTAACACAATGTTATTTTGTGGAAAATAATTCCGATGTTTTTTCATTTTTTTGTATATTTGTAGCGGTTATACAGTAATGAAATTATATATAAATATATGAAACACAATCTATTACCTCTTATGATGCTGGTTTTCTTCACCAGCTGTGGTTTTGCGCAAAAAACCTATACCTTATCCTCCCCTGATCAAAAAATCACGGTTACCATCCGCACGGGCGAGCGTCTCAGCTACTCCGTCACCCATGAAAAAACCAAGGTTTTGGCCGATTCACCCATCGCCATGACCCTCGACTCAAACAAGGTGTTAGGCGTTCCCGCCGAAGAGACCAATGTGAAAGAACGCTCCAATGACCAAGTCATCTCGTCACCTTTTTATAAAAGAAGCAAGGTACACGACCATTACAACGAGCTGGTGTTGTCTTTCAAAGGCGACTATCAGGTAGTGTTCCGCGCCTACGATGACGGAGTGGCCTACCGTTTTGTGACCAACGGCAAAGACTCTATCCAAGTCGTGTCAGAGACTGCTGACTTCAACTTCGACAAAGATTATCAAGCCTTGATCCCCTACGTCAACAGAAGGGCAGGCCAGGACGGCGACTTCATCCAACAGCAGTTTTACAACTCGTTCGAGAACACCTATACCCACCTGCGTTTGAGCCAGATGGACCCTGACAAGCTGGCCTTCCTCCCAGTGCTGGTGGAACTCAAAGACGGAAAGAAAGCCGTCATCACCGAGGCGGACCTGGAGGACTTCCCCGGCCTGTACCTGCGCAACGAGAAAGGCAACAAAGGGTTTACCGCCGTCCATGCAGGTTATCCCAAAGTCCGTAAACAAGGCGGGCACAACAACCTTCAATACCTTGTGAAATCTCGTGAAAACTATATCGCTAAAACGCAAGGCAACCGCAACTTCCCTTGGCGTTGTGTCATCATCTCCGAACACGACAAAGACCTGGCCGACAGCGACATGGTGTATAAACTCGCATCACCGAGCCGTATCAGCGATGTGTCGTGGATCAAACCCGGCAAGGTGGCCTGGGACTGGTGGAACGCCTGGAACATCTATGGTGTGCCTTTCCAGGCAGGCATCAACAACGACACCTATAAATATTATATAGACTTCGCCAGCCAATACGGCATTGAATATGTCATCTTGGACGAGGGTTGGGCGGTCAACAAAAAAGCCGACCTCTTTCAGGTAGTGCCTGAGATCGACCTCAAAGAGCTGGTGCTATACGGAAAGGAACGCAACGTGGGGCTGGTCCTCTGGGCAGGCCACGCCGCCATCGACAAAGACATGGAACACGTTTGCCAATATTATTCCGACTTGGGCATCAAAGGTTTCAAAGTCGATTTCATGGATGGCGATGACCAGATGATCGTTGACTTCTACTACCGCATG